>JAWOGI010000181.1:0-13886 GCA_046496975.1 Desulfobacteraceae bacterium
AGCCCTTCTCTGACAACAATTCGAGCATCCTCACCACCTCCCTTTGCATTTTAATTTTTTTGGTTGTATCAAAACTTCGGCCAAATTTTTTGGCCCATGCTGTCGAAATGCGGTTGTTCCATGCCTTTGTGAGGTCATCGTCTGTCTGGTAGAAGGGACGGGCAGGAATTTCGATGGTTCAGGCCTGACCCTGAACCCCCAAGACCCCGGGGACAGCATGGATCTTTTTTGTGGTAAAGTTTGGTCACCCCACTCCCCTGCAGTCATTATACGTTCTGGTTTGTGGTGGCCGGAGCCAGGATACTGCTCCGGCCATGACGGCGATCTTTTTGCCGGGGAGAAAATAAGCGCTGACGCTTATGAGCTGTTTCGTTCCATCTCCTGGATCTCCTCCACAACTTCGGGGTTGGCAAGGGTCATCACATTGCCCACATCGCCTTTGTTGGAAATGGCACCCAGGACCCGGCGCATGATCTTGCCCGAGCGGGTCTTGGGCATGTCAGGAACGATCCACACTTTTCTCGGTTTTGCGATCTTGCCGATCTGGTCGCACACAACATCTGAGATCTTTTTTGAAAGTTCATCGGATGCGGTAAATCCGGGTTTTAACGATACGTAGAGGTCAGGTTCCTTGCCTTTAATCTCATGGGCCACCGGAACAACGGCTGCCTCTGCCACTTCATCGGCAACAAGGGCGGCGGATTCGATCTCCTTGGTGCCCAGGCGGTGGCCGGAGACATTGATCACATCATCGATCCTGCCAAGTATCCGGTAGTAGCCGTCCTCTGACCTTACCGCAGCATCCCCTGCAAGGTAGGGCCAGTCCCGCCAGTCCTTGCTTTCCGGGTTTTTGCAATACCTGGCAAAATAGGTGTCAACAAACCGGTCCCTGTCTCCCCATATGGTCTGGAACATTCCGGGCCAGGGGTTCTGTATGCAGATATTGCCGGCAATACCGGGTTTGGTGATCTCGTTGCCCTCGTCGTCGTAGATGATCGGGTGGATGCCGGGAACCCCGGGGCCGGCACTGCCCGGTTTCATGGGTTTTATACCCGGAACCGTGCTGCAGAGAAAACCGCCGTTTTCCGTCTGCCACCACGTGTCCACAATAATGGCTTCGCCTTTGCCCACTGCGGATTCGTACCATCTCCACACTTCCGGTTCTATGGGTTCCCCAACGGTGGTCATGTGCTTGAAATGGTAGTTGTACTTGGCCGGCTCGTCCGGACCGATTTTTCTCAATGCCCTGATGGCTGTGGGGGCGGTATGAAAAATATTGACATCCAGCTCCTGGGCGATGCGCCAGGATCGCCCGGCATCGGGATAGGTGGGGACCCCCTCGTAGATCACCGTTGATGCGCACAAAGCAAGGGGGCCGTACACGATAAAAGAGTGGCCGGTGATCCAGCCGATGTCAGCCATGCACCAGTAGACATCTTCCGGGTGGATATCCTGGATATATTTGGACATGGCCGTGACATAGGCCAGATACCCCCCCGTGCTGTGCTGACATCCTTTGGGTTTGCCTGTGGTGCCGCTGGTGTACATGAGAAACAGGGGGTCCTCGGAGAGCATCTGCTCCGGTTCTACGCGGCTGCCGTAGTAATCCTTGAGCACTTCATTGATACAGTAGTCCCGGCCCTCGACCATAGGGGTTTCCGACGAGTTTTTTCCCGGATACCGCTGCCATATCAACACCTTGTCAACAATTTGCCCGCCTTCTTTGGCGATTTTTACCGCATCATCGGTGTTGATCTTGTGGTTGAGCAGTTTTCCCGCCCTGGAGTAGGCATCCGTTGCGATGAGCACCCTGGAGTTGGAATCGACAATCCTGTCTGCACTGGCACTGGCTGAAAACCCGCCGAACACCACGGAGTGGATCACCCCGATTCTGGCGCAGGCCAGCATGGTGATGGCAAGCTCTGCTGTCATGGGCATGTGGATGGTGACCCTGTCTCCCCTTTTCAATCCTGCGAAATCCCTGAGCAGTGCGGCAAATTCATTCACCCTGACGTAGAGTTCCTGGTAGGTGATGTGTTCGACCTTTTCCTCTTCCAGTTCCGGTACAAAGTGGATGGCCGTCTTGTTTTTGTTTTTTTCAAGATGGCGGTCGATGCAGTTGTAGCTGGCATTGAGCTTGCCGCCTTTAAACCATTTAAAACAGGGTGCGTCGCTGGTATCGAGCACTTCATCCCAGTATCGGTACCAAGTGAGCATTTCGGCAAACTCGGTGTAGCAGTCGGGGAAATTGTCAAGGCTGAACCGTTCGTAGATGGCCGGGTCTGTTACATTTGCCTGTCCAATGAACTTTGAAGAGGGATAGTAGTATTTCTCTTCCTGCCAGTGAACTGCAATCTGCGCTTCAGTGGTCTCTTCAACTTTTCTTTCGCTCATTTCTCTCTCCTTGTGTTAAATGGGTTCACCTTATCTTATTTTTTAAGAATTGAAATCATATGGAGCCAATTCGTTAAAAACCAAAGACCATTATAAACGGTTTGACTATCACCTCCTTTTTGCTGTCCCATCGGCGGGAAATAAAGCAGGCCAGTATTGCTTATACAGCCAGGCGACCTGTTTGACTGCCAGGGACAGGTGGTGTCTGCCGGTTATGATCAAACAGAAATGGACTCTATGCGGGAAAAGTCAGGATATAATGACGGAAAACGCATGACTTTTATCTCTTGTGATCATCGCATGGCAGACACCAGTTCGGCGTTTTTGATCGGAATTAGCCTGTGAAGCATCCAAATTTTGCAGTAAAGATCAAAAAAACAGGAAACTGAATTTAATTTATATCGTATATGCGACTATAGAAAAGGAATTCTCTTTAGTCAATATTTTTTTTTTAAAAAATAAAAAAATAAAAACCATTGCATTTGATCTTCATTATCAGCTACATTTAAAGGATAATTTTTATGACTTTTTTACAATGAACTATCTGGAGGATGAACCAATGAAAAATCCCATGGAGAATTACTGGAATCTGAAGCTTGAACGAGTTAAAGAAAAACTTGCGAAGAACAATTTTGATCCGTACATTGCAGAGAGCGCAGAACAGGCCAAAGATATCGTATTATCAGAAATAGTGCCACCCCTCGATGTGAAAACGGTTTCCTGGGGGGGCTCCATGACCTATGTCGCCACCGGCCTGTTTCATGCCCTCAAGGACGACGAAAATTTTGAGGTACTCAACACATTTGACCGATCCCTCTCTCCGGAGGACTCCATTGAGCTTCGCAGAAAATCCCTGCTGGTGGATCTCTTTGTCACTGGAACAAACGGTGTGACAGAAGAGGGGCAGCTTGTCAACCTTGACATGATAGGAAACCGGGTGTGCGGCATCACCTTTGGCCCGAAAAATGTTGTCATTCTTGTGGGAAGAAACAAGATATGCAGCGATATAGAAGAGGCCATGGTGAGGATCAAGGATTACGCAGCCCCTGTCAATGCCATGAACCTGGATAAAAAGACCCCGTGTCTGGAAAAGGGCTTCTGCCATGACTGCAGCAGCCCTGACCGGATCTGCAACACCTGGACCATCACTGAAAAGAGTTTTCCCAAAAACAGGGTGAAAGTGGTTCTGATAAACGAAGATCTCGGATTTTAGTGCATAGCGGGGCTATCTTGTAATTGTAAAATCTGCAAAACCGGAAGGAGACAGGTTCCTTTCCCATTGGACCTCTGACACAGAAGCCAGTGGAGGTCCTGTCTCTATCCATTGGATCATCTGCTGTACATTTTCCTCTTCTCCTTCAATGACGGTTTCAACACTGCCGTCGGTCAGGTTTCGCACCCACCCCGTGATATTGAATTTCCCGGCAGCCCGGGCTGTTTCGGCCCTGAAAAAAACGCCCTGTACCCTGCCCCTTACGATGGCATGGTATTGTACCTTCTCACTCATTTTGTACCTCCTCTTTTTTTTGTATCGATAAAAGACCTGCTTTTTTGATGCTGCTGCTGCCGAATTTATCGGATATGGCATCCAATGTTTTGTCAATCTCTTCCCATTTGTCCGGTTCCGGGTCGTTGGTGTCAAACAGATCCGCCTGGACAAAATCTTTTTGGCCGGTAAGCGATGAAACCCCCACCCCGAGGAGCCGGACCTTTTTCTCTTTTTTTGTCTTTTCTGCCAGCAAAAGGGCGTGGTGAAAGATCATGCGGGAGGAGCAGACCGGAGGGTCCACCCGTGTCTGCCGGGTTGTCTGGGAAAAATCATTGAATTTAAATTTGATGAAAACCGTTGCGGCAAACAGTTTCTGCCGACGTACCTCCCTGCCAACGGTCTGGGAATGGGCCAGGAGCTGCTGCTTTATGATTTCCATGTCTGACGTGTCCCACTCCAGGGTCGTTTCGCTGGATATGGATCGGCTTGTCTCCTTTTCCTCTGCCTGTTTCTCTTCCCGGCAGCTGGCAAATGCCACAAGTTTTTCTCCCAGCCGGCCGAATTTGTTGGCAATGATCTTTTGGTCCAGGCTGAGGATATCGCCGAGTTTTCTTATTCCGAGAAGGTTCATCTGCTTCATGGCAACCCTGCCCACCCCGGGTACTTTTTCCACGGCAACGTCCAGGGCAAATTGCCCGGCCCTTTCCGGAGGGATTATGGTGATGCCGTCGGGTTTGTTCATATCCGATGCGATCTTGGCCAGAAACCGTAAAGGAGCCACCCCCAGGGAGCAGGTCAGTGCCAGCTCATCGTTGATGCACTGCTTGATCCGGGCTGCCATGGCTTCCGGACACCCAAAGATGCGCCGGCACCCTGTGATGTCGAGAAACGCTTCGTCAATGGAGACGGGGTCAACCAGGGGGGTGAACCGGTGAAAAAGCGCCATTATCTGCCGGGAAACCCGGGCGTATTTTTTTTTATTTCCTGGTATGACAATGAGGTCCGGACATTTCTCCAGGGCCTGGTACATGGGCATGGCCGAGTGGATGGAAAATCGCCTTGCCTCGTAGCTTGCCGTGGAAACGACGCTGCGCCTGGATTGCCCCCCCACAACAACCGGCTTGCCTTTGAGTTCCGGATGGTCCCTCTGTTCTACGGATGCGAAGAAGGCATCCATGTCAACGTGGATAATCATCTTGTTTCATAGCCTTGTTTCGTTTGATCCAGGCCTTCTGCCGCAAAAGAATATACTGGTGGATGATCTCCTCTTGTTCCCGGGTGATATCCTGAAAAACCAGGTGGCAGAGATTCCTGTCGTCAATGGTGATGATCTTTGCCGTAAAAGAGAGTATTGGTATTGGTTTCAAGCCGCAGAGATTAAGATCGAGATCTATTCTGTCCTGGTCATCGATATTGAACCCTTTATTGTCAAAGGAAATCCCACCGGCACTGATGTCATAGAGAAGGACTTTTTTTCCCAGAAAAACCGTCTCAAGGCCGTTTTGCCGGTCTGTGGGAAGCCGGTAGGCGCCGCGCTGGTCATCGCTGTATGATTCAATTTCCAAGTGTATACTACCGCTGTTTTGTTGTTTTTTCCAGAACAAATTCGACCCTCCTGTTTATTGCCCTGTTTTTGTCGGAATTGTTTGGAACGAGGGGCATGATGTCTCCATACCCCGTTGCGGTCAAGCGTTTGGGATCGATCCCCCTCTCAACCAGGTGTTTTAAAACCGTGGTGGCCCTGATGGCGGACAACTCCCAGTTGGACGGATACCTGGCCGTGGAGATGGGGACGTTGTCCGTATGGCCCTTGATGTTGACCTTGTAGCGGGGGTAGTCAAAGATGATTTTCATGATCTCATTGAAAATCGGAACGGCATTTTGGTTTAAATCGGCGGACCCTGATTTGAACAGAGCCTTTCCCTTTATCCTTACCACGATTTTGTTTTCAAGGAGAGATGTGGCAATATTGTCCGCCTGGTCTTTGTTCCGGATAAAGGCATTGATATCCTTGACAATGGATTTCTCAATGGAGCGAAGGCCTGTCACATCTTCGATGGTGATTCTGGTGTCAAGGGAGTCGGGGATCTCCATGAGTTCCATGACGCCGGTCAACGAAACATCGGCGTTTATCTGCTCCCTGATGGTTTCAACCGCCGATTTGAATTTCTCCTGTTCAAAGGATTTCAAGGAGTAGAGCAGGACAAAAAAGACCAGCAGCAGGGTCATGAGGTCCGCATAGGTGACCAGCCATTCGGTGGTATCGTTTCTGGAAATCAGGGAGTCCGATGTCAGCGTCTGCTTCATCGGTTTCCCTTTGACGTCATCTCTTTTAAGGGCTTGCGCCGTTTTGCAGAGATAAACGAGGAGAGTTTTTCATAGATGATCACAGGATTGTTGCTCTCTAAAATCGAGATGGCGCCTTCCATCATGATTTCCAGATTGATCACCTCCATGACGGTTCTTGCCCTCAGCTTGCCGGCAATGGGCAGAAAAAAAAGGGTTGACATCAAAGATCCGTAAAAGGTTGTCAAGAGAGCCGTTGCCATGGCAGGGCCGATGTTGGAAGGATCCTGGAGCTGGCTGAGCATCTGGACAAGCCCCACAAGGGTGCCCAGCATGCCGAAGGCCGGGGAGTAGGTGCCCATTTTTTTGAACACATCCTGGACAATGAAATGCCTCATCTTCAGGGATTCGATTTCCGTGGTCAGGGCCGCCCGGATCACCTGTTCCGAGGAGCCGTCGGAGATCAGTCCGCAGGCTTTTTTGAGAAAGCCGGATTCGGTTTTAACCTTGCCAAGTTCCAGCAGTCCCTGGCGCCGGCTTATGTGACAGAGCTTGATCATGGTCGCCACGGCGGTGTTGGAATCCTCTTTTTCTTTGGAAAAAACAAAATAGGCCGCTTTGAACGCTGCCACCACATCCCTGAACTGAAACGTTAAAAGGGTGGTGGCAATGGTGCCTCCTCCCACAATCATGATTCCGGGGATGTTGATGAAGTTGTGGATGTCCCCGCCCATAAAAATAGCGCTGACAATCAGGGTGATGCCGGCAACTATACCAAAAAGAGATGCCATGTCCATAGGAAATGCTTCCCGGGGGTTTTTCATTGACAGAAATGTGCAGGCCTGACCCCTCGCTGTTTAGGCCTGCGCCCAAGCTCGATCTCACTGAATTAGTATCTTATTATATCCCAACCGTCAAGGGGATGTTCCCATAACCGGCAATTCAAATCATCCATCAAATCTCAATCCCTCCCATGAATAAACAGTGTGCTCGCAACAAAGATAGGGTCCTAGACGCGGGCTTGATCATAACATCGGCCACCCTGGGGTCAGGCTTCGGTTATTCAACTCGCATTAGAGGCAGCCTCCAAGAAAATGGAATGGTGTCATGTTTTTTAGTCAATGTTGAGGTTGGGGTTTACCGTTGCTGGAAAAACTGGTAAATGAAACAGCATGGAAGATAGGGGAAGCATGATCCGGGTTGTACAACGTATTCGTCGATAAAGGGGCGGGCCGGCTGCCCATGGCTCTTATCCGGATTGAAAAATTTTTTGGGAGATGCAATGAAAAAACTTTTTTGGCTTGTTTTAATCCTCTTTGCCGGACTGTGCAATGGCTGTTCGGACAGTGACGAGGCGTTACCGGAAAAAAAAAGGTCGCCCGGGACTGCTGAACCGGGGCAGGTCACCCATCGGCCGCCCACAGGCGAACTGCCCGGGAATATTCAATGGCTTACCAACCATTCCGATCCTCTCTTTGCATCCAAGGATGCGGTCAAGGGGGGGATTCTCCGGTCGGCGGTGCTGAGCTTTCCCATGACCTTCAGGACCGTGGGGCCGGATTCCAATGGCAGCTTTCGAAGCGCCATCCTGGACAACCAGCTCTCTTTGATCAATATCCATCCCAACACGGGCAATATCATCCCCGAGCTTGCCACCCACTGGGCCTTTGGTGACGACAACAAGACCATGTTCTTCAAGCTGAACAGAAACGCCGTCTGGTCCGACGGTGTGCCTGTGACGGCATGGGACTTTGCCTACACCCTGAAATTCATGCGCTCCCAGGCGATTCTCGCCCCGTGGTACAACGACTACTACACCCGGGAGATCGACGAGGTGGTGGTGTACGATGATTACACCCTTGCCGTGAAAAGCACAAAAGCCCAGCCGGATCTTTACATGAAGGTGGGGATTGCCCCCACTCCGGAACATTTTTACGGGGAGATCGACAAAAACGGCGGCAGCTTTGTGCAGAAGTACAACTGGAAGATCGTTCCAAACACCGGCCCCTACCAGATTTCGGACTACAAAAAGGGGAAGTATGTCAAGTTCCAGCGGAAAAAACAGTGGTGGGCCGCCGATCTGAGGTATTTCAAGCACCGGTTCAATGTGGATATTGTTCTCTTTTCCGTTGTCCGTGACTACAACATGCTCTGGGAGTATTTCAAGAAGGGAAGGGTGGATGTCTTCTCCCTGACCATGCCCAAATACTGGTACAACCGGTCTGACACGGCCGTGGTCAACAACGGTTATGTGAACAAAATCTGGTTTTTCAATGACACCCAGCGGTCCGCTTCGGGCATGTGGCTGAACCAGGACAAACAGATCTTTTCCGACAGGTGGGTGCGGTACGCCTTTGCCCACGGCATGAACATCGAGAAGGTTATCAAAAGGGTTCTTCGAGGCGATTACTTCCGGCTGGACCAGGGCTATGTGGGGTATGGCGAATACACCAATCCCCGCATCAAGGCGAGGAGGTTCAGCCTGGCCAGGGTGGACCGGTTCATGAAAGCGGCCGGGTGGCACAGGGGCGCTGACGGCATATGGCAGAAAAACAGCCGGCGGTTCAGCGTGGAGGTGGTGTACGGTTTTGAAGAACACACCCCAAGGCTTGTGGTGCTCAAAGAGGAGGCAGTGAAGGCGGGCATTGAGCTGAAGCTTCAGAAACTTGACAGCACGGCGGCCTTTAAAAAAATACTGGAAAAAAAGCACGATGTGGCATGGATGGGATGGAGCACCAGCCTGCGCCCCTCCTACTGGCAGTCCTGGCATTCGGACAACGCCCACAAACCCCAGACCAACAACATCACCAACACCGATGATCCGGAACTTGACGCTCTCATCGACCAGTACCGGGCAAGCCTTGATGAAAAGGAGCGCAAGCAATTGTCAAAAACCATTCAGCAGAAGATCCACGAAACAGGGGCCTTTGTGCCCACCTTCATGGTGCCCTATGTCAGGCAGGCCTATTGGCGGTGGCTGAAGCTTCCCCCGTGGCACGGCACCAAAAAATCCAACTCCCTGTTTGACCCCTTTGGCGCCATGACCGGCGGGCTTTTCTGGTTTGATGAAAAGATGCACCAAAAGGTCGAGGAGGCCATGGACAACAGTGAAAAAATCGCCTCGGAAGTGATCATCGATGACCGGTTCAAAACGGGAGGAGCCCAGTGACCGGCGATGTGATCCTTAGCGTGGAAGAGCTTGTCACCACCTTTGAGACCGAATCAGGAAGCATCCGGGCGGTGGACCGGGCAGGGTTCGAGCTGGAAAGGGGGTGTACACTTGGTATTGTCGGAGAATCCGGCTGCGGCAAGAGCGTCACAGCCCTTTCCATCATGGGGCTTCTGCCCAAACCCTCGGGAAGGGTTGAATCCGGTGTTGTTGCCTTTAACAATCAAGACCTTCTGGCCTTTTCCCCTGGAGAGATGCACCGTATCAGGGGGAAGAAGATCGCCATGATTTTCCAGGAGCCCATGACGGCCCTCAATCCTGTGCACAAGATCGGAAAGCAGGTCAGGGAGGTGTTTTTCCTCCATTTTCCGGAAATGGGGAAAAAAGCGGTTCACAGGGCCTGTGTTGACATGCTGACCAGGGTGGGAATTGCCGATCCCGGAGAGGTTGTCCACCACTATCCCCACCAGCTCTCCGGGGGGATGCGCCAGCGGGTGATGATCGCCATGGCCCTTGCCCCGGAGCCGGACATCCTCATTGCCGACGAACCCACCACTGCCCTTGACGTCACCGTCCAGGCCCAGATCCTCGATCTTGTCAAGACACTCAAGGCAGACATTTCCATGTCGGTGATCCTCATCACCCACGACCTCGGGGTGATCGCCGAGAACTGTGACCGTGCCGTTGTCATGTACGCGGGAAAGGTGGTGGAAACGGCCGATGTGGACGATCTCTTCTCCTTCCCCCGTCACCCCTACACCCGGGGCCTTTTAACCTCCATCCCCCTTTCCGGGGGGAAACCCAAAACCAGGCTTGCCACCATACGGGGGAGGGTTCCTTCCCTGGAAGAGATGCCGGCAGGGTGCCGCTTCTTTGCCAGGTGCTGTTTTGCCCGGGAGCTCTGCTCCAGGGTGTCGCCGGAAGAGCAGAGTGCCGGCCCCAGGCACACGGTCGCCTGCCATTTTTTCAAAGAGCTTGGAAAAGCTCTGGTAAAAGAGGAGGACGTCGGTTGGACACCGGCAACGACCGGTGAGACCATCGTTGCGGTGAAGCATCTGAAGAAGTATTTTCCCGTCCACGGGGGGATTTTTTTAAGGCGGAAGGGGTGGGTCTATGCGGTGGATGATGTCTCCTTTGAGGTTAAAAAAGGGGAAACCCTGGGGCTTGTGGGGGAATCGGGGTGCGGCAAGACCACCCTTGGCCGGTGCCTGCTGGGGCTCTATCCGGCAACCGCCGGAGAGGTTTTTTTCAACGGAACCGATCTTGGACGTCTCAAGGGAGAGGAGTTGAAACAGCTTCGGCTGAAAATGCAGATGATCTTCCAGGACCCCTTTGACTCCCTCAACCCCAGGCACACCGTCCAGGAGATTCTACGGGAGAAGTATGCCATCCACCGTATGAACCAGGGGAACATGGAGAGGGAGATCGCAGCGGTGCTTGAAAAAGTGGGGCTCTCCGCCGGTGTTTTGGGGAAATACCCCCACGAGTTCAGCGGGGGGCAGCGCCAGCGCATCGGCATTGCAAGGGCCGTGGCCCTGGAGCCCGAGGTGATCATCTGCGATGAGCCTGTCTCTGCTTTGGACGTCTCCATCCAGTCCCAGATACTCAACCTTCTGCTCATGCTCCAGCAGGAGATGGGACTGACCTATCTCTTTATTTCCCATGACCTTGCCGTTGTCCGTCACATGGCCGACCGCATCGCCGTCATGTACCTTGGACGCATCGTTGAAATGGCAGACGGGGAGACGATCTACAACACCCCCGGCCACCCCTATACCAGGGCCCTGCTGTCGGCCATTCCCCATCCCGATCCCCGGGGGCTCAGCCAAAGGATCATCCTTTACGGCGATGTGCCCTCGCCCAGGAACCCGCCCCCGGGGTGCCGGTTTCACACCAGATGTAAATTTGCAAAAGAGATTTGTCAACACGAAGAACCCGTGTTAGAGTTGGTGGACAGGTCAGAGAAACAGCACTATTGTGCTTGCCATTTTTATCCCTAGCAAGTGGATGTCATGATAAAAAAAATAATTTCAGGGGGACAGACCGGGGCTGACCGAGCAGCTCTGGATACGGCGATCAAGTTCAATTTTGAGCATGGCGGGTGGGTACCTGCCGGAAGAAAAGCCGAAGACGGCGTGCTGGCCGCCAGGTATCACATGGATGAGATGCCAACGGACAGCTACCCCCGGCGGACAGAGCAGAATGTCAAGGACTCCCAGGGCACCTTGATTGTATCCAGGGGCAAGCTTACCGGCGGTTCCCTGTTGACCCATCAGCTGGCGGCAAAGCTTGAAAAGCCGTGCTGCCATATCGATCTTCTCAAGATAGATGAATTCGAGGCGGCCATCATTGTCAATTCCTTCATCACCGACTACGCCATCGAGGTGCTCAACTTTGCCGGGCCCAGGGCCAGCAGTGATCCGGAAATCTACCGGTCCGTTAAGGCGGTGATTGAAACCTTTATCTACATGGTTCTCATGGAGTCGGAACCTGAAGAGATTGCCAACAACGACCTGGTTCTTTTTGAAAGAAAGGCGGAAAAGAGCTGCAGCACTGTTGCCGAGTCCGTGGCGTTTCTCTCCCAGGAGCTGCCGTTGCGAACCCGGTCGGCCATTGCCAACGCCAACAAGGGGCAGATTGCCTCCCTCTATTTCACCATGACCGATTATGTTCTCGTCAAGCTGGGCCTTGACAGGGGCAACAAGCCGCTGCTGCACCAGTGTGCCCGGCGGCTTGGAGTCGACGATGTCTATGTTGAAGATGCTGTCATGGTGATCATCAAGGCCCTCAAAGAACACCTGGAGAGGGACCATGTGCTGAGGATCGTTCAATGATACCCCTCAGGGACACTCTGTATACGCGAAGTGTTCCTGTGGTTACCTATTTTATCATGGGCACCACTCTTCTGGTCTTTCTCTCCCAGATGGGCATGGGCCAGATCCAGGAGCGTTTCGTCTATGTTTACGGCCTGGTTCCTGCCAAGTTCACCGTTCCTGAAGTCTCCCGGTGGTTCTCCTTTTACAATCCGTTTCTCTCCCTTTTCTCCTACATGTTCCTCCACGGCGGGTTCTGGCATTTCCTGGGCAACATGTGGTTTTTGTACATTTTTGGCGACAACGTGGAAGAGCACCTGGGATCGCTGAAGTTCCTCGGCTTTTATCTGTTGTGCGGCCTTTTTTCCGGTCTGTTCCATCTGGTTTTAAATCCCTGGTCCAATGTGCCCACCATTGGTGCCAGCGGCGCCATTGCCGGTGTCATGGGGGCCTATTTTCTCCTCTATCCCCGGGCGAAAATCTTGACCCTCATTCCCATCATCATCATTCCGTGGTTTATTGAAATTCCGGCCTTTATTTTCCTCGGCATCTGGTTTTTAATGCAGTTTTTCAACGCAGCGGGCAGCCACGCAGCCTCGGGCATTGCCTGGTGGGCCCATGTCGGCGGCTTTCTGTCGGGGATGGTTCTGCTGAAAATCAGCGCAACCCTTCCAGCCATGGGGGCTGACAGAAAAATCAGGAAGGCCGTCCCCCGGAAAAAGACCCCACGGGTTCAGCAGGTCAACGCAAGGGCCGTTGACCACTCCCCCGATCTTTTCGGTACCCTGGAGGTCTCGTCCCTGGAGGCCCTTGCCGGTACCAGCAAGATGGTCAACATCCCCTGGGGGTTCTACAACCGGCTCTACCGGGTGACCGTTCCCCCGGGGGTAAAGCAGAACACCCGGCTGAGGCTGGCCGGCATGGGCAAGGTTGTGTCAAAGGGTGTCAGGGGGGATTTATACCTCAGGGTTGAGATAAAAAATGATCTGCCAGACCAGATATAAGGTTTTTTCTGCGGCACTGCTCCTGGTGGTTTTCCTCTTGGGTGCGGTTCTGCCAAGGACGGTGACCCTTGTGCTGGAAAAAGGGCTCTGCCGAATGGCTGCCGGCCGGGAGGGGCTGGAAGGGTTCCGTGTTAATGTCGGTTCCCTGGGGTTTTCGGGCGTGGAACTCAATGATCTCACCACAGGAGATCAGCTGTCCGTTGACATGATCCGCCTTGACTACTCCATGGAGTCCCTCCTCCGGAAGCGAACAGACACACTCCTCGTTTCAGGGGTTAAATTGACCCTTCCGGTATCCTCCCCAAAGGCAGGAAAGGAAGAATCCAGCCATCAAACCGTGACCAAAGACCCCTGGACCATGGCGGGAACCTCCCTTGAAACCCTCCTTGCCCCTCTGTTTGCCCTCCCTTTTCTGCCGGGAAACATTGTTGTCCGGCACGCTCTTCTTTCGGCGGAAACAGGATCAGCAGAAACAGGGAAAGAGACCATCGACATCCCCCTGGAAGCAAAGCTTTTCATCGATGAAGAAGGTGAGCGGGTAAGCGGAGATATTACCCTCTTCTCTCCTGGCCGGAACATCAAGCTGTCAGCCTCCGTTGACATGAAAAACAGCCCCGGGCAGGTCTCCATCAAAACCAGTCCCTTTGATATCAAGGCCCTTGCCGCCCTTCTCAGTCAACCTCTTCCCCCGCTTCTTGCCAGGGCCGGTGTGAGCAGCTTTTCCGGTATCG
>JAWOGI010000185.1:0-10806 GCA_046496975.1 Desulfobacteraceae bacterium
CCGGCCCGAACCTGAACACTGGACCAAGTCAGACATCCAGCCACAAAAAAATCCCGGGAAAAATGCCCGAAACGGGGGAAACGCTATTCAAGAGCACAAAAGGGTGAGATATTGCAGTACGTAAAAGAAACGTCGGTCGCCGATGCCGCCTCCAAATTCGATATAACCGAAACCACTATATATGAATGGCTGCGGGCGGATAAACGCCGAAATAACAATGCGAATGGAAATGAATCGTCAATAGAGGATGAGAACCCCGCCGCGATCCGAGACCGCAAGATTCTGGCAACATGGCGGGAGCATCCAGGATACGGGCCGAGTCAGGTCCGTCTGGCTCTCAAGCGAAAGGGATTCAAGGTGTCGGTGGGAACTGTCCGCCATATCATGGAAGAAAACGGCTACCTTCCACCGAAACTAAAGCGAAAGGAACGCACCGGCCGATATGAGGCCAGTCGGCCAAGAGAGCTGTATCACCTTGATTTCTATCATTTCTACGTTCACAAACAAAAGACCTGCGTGCTGTTCATTGAGGATGATTTTTCCAGGTTCATCCCCGGCTGGGCCATGGCGCCTGCCGAATCTGCAGATCCGGTGATCAAGTGTTTTGAAGATTCCGTTCACCGGTATGGCAGGCCCGAGGAAAGATTTTTTTGTCCACGAACGCAAACGTGTCAACCTTCCGTCCAATCAGATCCGAAGAGTACTGGTAATAACCGGGATGATCGGAAAAGGCAAACACAAGACCCCCCGGTACAGAGGCAGTACTAAAAAACTTCAGCCGGGTACGATGCTTGTCACCGACGGAAAGGAAGAGCTTGTCATGTCCCTTGGCACACGACCCAATTATTTTCCTGAGAAAACATCCATTGACACCACAGGGCTCTACCCCATCTCCAGGCTGGTGAGCATGATCACCGGCATCATGGTGCAGCCCAACCGCGCCATTGTCGGGGCCAACGCCTTTGCCCACGAGGCCGGCATCCACCAGGACGGAATGTTGAAAAACCCCATGACCTACGAGATCATGAAACCGGAAACCATCGGGTTGAACAAGAGCAACCTGGTTCTGGGCAAGCACTCCGGCAGGCACGCCCTGCACACCCACATAACGGACATGGGGTACAACCTCTCCGAAGAAGAGCTGAACACGGTGTTTAAAAAATTCAAACACCTGGCCGACAGAAAAAAACATATTCTGGACGAGGATATCGAGGCGCTGATCAACGAAGGGGTGCTGAGAAGCAATGAAGTGTTCACCCTGGAGTATATCCACGTCACCAGCGGCACATCGGTCTTTCCCACGGCAAGTGTCCACCTGAAGATCAACAACCGGGTGACAAAGGGGGCCACCGAGGGCAACGGCCCCATCGATGCCGTTTTTAACACCATTGCAAGACTCACCGACACAAAATCCGAGCTCCTGCGGTTCTCCATCAGCGCCTTGACCTCGGGCACGGACGCCCAGGGAGAGGTGACGGTGAGGCTCCAGGAAGAGGGCATGGTGGCCCTGGGAAAAGGGGCCGATCCGGACATTATCACGGCCAGCGCCCTGGCCTATATCAACGGCTTGAACCGCCTGGAGTATCTCAAGGAGAACCCTGTGGTGAAACCGGAAACGGTATAGACCTCGGAAGCATTTTCATTTTCCCGATCCCAGAGGCCATCATCAAAAAGAGGCCCGGTTTATTGAACGGACAATAAACCCGGCCTCTTTTTTGAAAGCTACAATCCCAGGTACCCTTTTCTCACATTGTCATCGGCCTTTTCGCCAAGGTTGTATCGATAGTACATCCGGGCAAACTCTTCGCCCTTGATGGTTCCTTTTCTTTTCCCGTTTAAAATCAGGGTCAACCCTTTTCCCGGGACATAAACAGACTCGGAGGTTGACCCCACCTTCATGTCCTCGTCAAGCCACCGGGCATACCGTTCAATGTCGTCACGGTGCTTTTTGACAAGATCGGCAGGATTTGCCTTTTCCATGGCCGCTACAAACCCATGCTGGATTTTTTCCGCCGTTGCCTTGTCGGTCAGATAGTGCAGGTAAAAGTACTTGACCTGTTCCGACGCAATGGCCTTTTCGGCATTTTTTGTCGGGTTTTCCAGGTAGAAGCCGCCGGCATACACCTTGATAAAAACAAATTTCTTCCGCAGGGCCGTGCCGTTGAGATAAAGGGTCTTGCCCCTGATCTCTTTTTTTGCTGGAAAAGTAACCCCTTCGATCTCTGCCGCAGCAGCAGACATGGCGGAAAAAACAAACAAAAAGAAAAACAGCGCAACGAACATTTTCTTGATCATACCACTCTCCTTGTGTTTCCATTGCTCACCCCATCTGCAGATGCCCGCCTGCCGGGCAGGTGTTTTCCCTCCATGGTGATCAAAACGCCTTTGCCCATGGGGCAGAGGCGGGGGAAGCAAAGGTTCTGATTTTATGATAAACGTTTTATCATACGAACACTGTTTTCTTCATGACATACATTGAAACAATTTTCCACCTTTTTTTTATTCTTATATCCTTTGGCTCCCAAGTTCCAGCAGGGCAAATCCACTGGGGAATCTGACTCGGTTGTTACATATAAAAGTAAATTCCAATGACCAGACACTGGAATTCCTTCGGTCGAGATTTGATCATTTTTCAGAGCCGTGGATACTGCTCACTGTTCCCGGTAAAGGGCCAGAAGGCCGGAGCGGGCCAGCTTTTTTACACCAAAGGGTTTCAGCAGAGTGAGGAGTTCATCGATCCGATTCTCTTTGTCCGTCACTTCAAAGGTGAGGTGCTCCCCACCCTGATCGATCACTTTTCCGTTGAACCCGGCAGCAATGGCGTTGATTTTTTCCCGGTTTTCCGGCAGGACAGCAACGCAGACAATGGCAAGTTCCCGTTTGACCGCCTTTCTTCCCGTCATGTCCCTGAGCTTGATCACATTTGTCAGCCGTCTGATCTGCTTCATGCACTGCTCCAGCTGAAGGGGTTCGGCCCAGGTGGTAATGGTGATCCTGGACATGTGAGGATTTGCCGTGGGGGCACCGCAGATGGTTTCAATATTGTAGCCCCTGCCGGCAAAAAGGCCTGTAATACGGGCTGTGACCCCTGGTTCGTTTTCAACCAGCATGGTAAGGATATGCTTTTCTCTGCTCATAAAAATCTCCCTGGATTATTTGAACTTACCGGCAAGGTCGCTGTCAATCACGTAGATGCACACCTCGTTGGCCCCCTGGCGGGTATAGTTGAATTTTTTCATCATGTTGCTGATGAGAAAATTGACATCGCTCTTGATCCGTTTGTCATAGGTTTTAAACTGGTGCGATTCAAAATCCTTGATGGCCCGTCTGAAATTTTCATTTTTCAGAAAAGGTTCCAGAACCCGTTTTTTCAGATTGTGCACATACCGCTCATGGAGGGAGAGAAAGAGCTTGGTCTGGGAGATATCCTTGCCCTCAATCATCATCTCCCCTGAGAGGGCGTTGGTGGTGTACTGTTTGAGAACATCCATGCGCATGGTCTGCCGTCTCTTTTTATCAAAGTTCCCGGCAAAAAGTCGGTTTTCAATACTTTCAAGGAACTCCTCGGTCACGTTGAGCGTTTCCTTTGTAAAAATACAGGGCACCGACGAACCCAGCTCGAAATTAACCGCAGAGATGTAGTTTTTGATGTCCGTTGCGATCTTCTCTTCATTGTAGTAGTAGAGGGACTCCTTGACCTGCTGCAGCACGGTGTAGTCGTACATTCTCAGTATGGATTCCAGGAAACCGGCCGGTATCATGCGGGGTCTCTCCTTCATCAGAGAACGGAAAAAAGCGCACAGAACAGGCATGTTGATCAGCCTGTCCTCCTTGGCATATCTCGAATAAAACTGGTCAAATATGCGTATGGACTCCCTGCCGGAAAACCCCTCATTGCCCTCGGTTTCCGATTCGGCAATGATTTTCCGCCACATTTTGGCTGTGAGGGCTTTTCTGTCTTCATTGTCCAGCCATTCGGGCAGATTTCCCGAATAGAGCTCCATTTTCAAAAGCATGAGCTTCTCATCGCAGTAAAGCCTGTACTTTGCCGGATCATAGATCCACTGGGAGAGGCTTTCCGACTTTTCCTTGAGCCTTGAGGAGATGATGATGCGCGCAAAATTTTCCATGACCATGGGCAGAAAACTCTCATCGATGTGACGTCCAAAGATGTTGTGGTAGATCTTCACTTCGGTTTTCACATCGAGGACATAGGGAATGTTGATGTAGAGAATCCTGTCGGAAAACGAGGGGAAATCCCGGATATTCTTCTTGTCTTCGGGATTCATCAGGGCCAGAAAAAGGGAGTTGACCTTTTCCTCGAGATTCTCAACCTTGTGAACCGCCTCACTGATAATATTGTGGAGTTCCACCATGCGGTCGGTATTGTGGGACTTGATGTCCATGAGCGCATAAATGCCGTTGTTGGTTTTGGCAAACCGCGAATAGAGATAGCTGACCACATTGGAGTCCTGGAAAAGGGTGTTGATCCTGTTCTGCAGCATCTGGTTGGAGACCACGTTCTCCTGTACAGGCTTGTCACCGGGATTGAAAACCGAGATGCCGGTTCCAAGGCGCCGGTTAAAATAGTAGGGCCTTGCATAGAGCATGTCAAAGACCTTTTCAGGGGTTCCAAGCCTCTCCAGCAACGCCTGGTAGATGGACGAACAGATGGTGCAGGGCTCTTCCATGAAGACCCATTCATACTGTTTTTCCGTAAAGAGCCGCCACTTGAATTCATCGTTTTTGATCAGCCGGTCCAGAAGATCCCGCCGCTGATCCTCAGGAACCAGAAGAAGGGGGTTGTCATGGGAAAGACAGGGGATTTCAATAATATCCTTGTCATGGCCATGGAGAGCTTCAGGGGTTACCGTCATTGCCGGATCACCGTTTCCAGATCCTTCAATGAGGCTCACCAGTTTTTCAATGGCTGAAACCGTTTCCACCCGTCCGCTGCCCCCGAGTTTTTTCACATCCAGGCGCCACAGCACCTCATACCGCAGCCCCTTGTCCGTATTGGCGTATTGCTCAAACTTTTTAAGAAGGTTGTTCAAAAAGGTGCTTTTCCCGCAGCCGTGGGGACCGTAAAAGATATAGATGCGGTTCTGCTGGGCACCGTGACGCAGCCCCTCCATGTGCTTCATCAGCCTGTTGGCAAAGAGGCGGTCGGTAAAATAGGGGTTTTCCGAGCCCTCCACAAAGAGCCGGGAGCAGTCATAGTCGGTAAAATTGAACTCTTCGGGATCATCGGCGATGGAGTCATCAACCACGTCCACATGGGACGTCATCATATCGTAAAAGGTTTGAAAAACGTTTCTGATGATCCATGAGGGCTTTTCCGATAAAAGGTCAAGAAAATGAGAAAACGAAACCGGCTTGAATTTTTTGATGTCTGCCCCCTGGCGGTTGAGCAGCTCAACGGCCTTTTTTCCAGAAATTTTGTCCGTGCTTAACCGCTCAGCCGCTGATTGCACAGAACTCTTCCTTTCTTTCCTGGCTTTGGCGTGTTTATCCATATGACATCAGATCTCCTGTTTGCTAAGCTTTCGGTTTTCCATGACATAGAGCACTTTTTTCCATGACACCGACTCTTGTTTATCCTGGGGCCGGGTGGAAAAAGAGGGGTCCCAGAAATTGACCGCGGTCCTGGGATCAGTTTGTGCCTGAACCGGCACAAAGGTTTCAAGGCGCACCGGATTTCCCCACAGATACTCGATGCCAACCATGGTATTTTCAATATAATCTGCTTTCAACGGCTTGCCTTCAAAGAGGTGGACAAGGTGCAGCGGCCCCTGCTTTGTCTTTTCATGGTCCACATGGATGAACGGTGGATGGTACAGGGTATCAATGATCATCTCCTTGTAGTCCCTGGCATTTTTTGATTTGACATAGTACTCCCAGGTCATTTTTGATCTGTTGATCCGTCTGCCGGAAACAAAAAGGCTGTGCCTGTTGACAAAATCCTGGTCTATATACCCGTTGATAAAGGTGAAATCACATAGATTCTCCCGCACGGCAAAGAGCAGATCCATGCCCCGGCCCCGGAAGGAGGTGTTGTCATACCGTTTTCGTTTCACTTCATCATAAAGAAAAGAGTAGTCAAAGGAATAGCACCCCTTCTCTTCCATCTCCAGAAGATGATAGAAGAGCCGCATTCCAAGGGCATAGGGGTTCAAACCCACTTTGGGCATGGAGGTGACCGTGGCGTTCACCTTGGCAAAGTCCGCCTCGTGCCCCTTTATTCTGTCATCTTCCATGAAAAGGGTCTCGTGCCAGAAGCTGGCCCATCCCTCATTCATGATTTTTGTCCTGATCTGGGGCTGGAAAAAGAGGGAGGTGTTCCTGACGATCTCGATGACGGACTTCATCCACTGGTTATCCTCTTTTTTCAGCAGAAAAGAGTGTTTGAGAATATACTCCATCACGTCGAGCTTCTGCTTCTCCTGCTTCTCCACGCTTTTCTTGTACATGGCTTCAAATTCGGGATACTTTGCCACCACATCGGTGAAAAACAGATCACTGCCAGGAGTATCTTTTTGGTTCACCCGGTTGTACCGCTCTATCTCCTTGAGGTAATCGTTCTGGGACACTTGTTTTTCCTGCTGGAGAAACACATCAAAATAGTAATCAATCCTGGTCAACGCTTTCTTTTTCCCCTTGCCCATAAACGAGGCCACCTGACTGTGATAGCCGGTGATATTATCGATCCCCCTGGCAAACTCAATGACATAATCCACCCATCGTCCTTTTTCCGACCGGTACCGTGCAATGGTCCGCTTATCGCTCAATGCCTGGCCTGTAAAATCATACTCCCAGGTGTGGGTGAAAAAGAGGTTGTTCTGGAAAAAATCGATATGACCCAGGACATGGTAAAAGATCATCACATTGAGCCAGTCCGGATTGTTGTCGTTGTAAAACGAGATGGCCGGCCGTGTATTGATAACGGTTTCATAGGGATTTCCAGGGTAGAGCTCGTACTTGCCTTTTCCAGACAAGACCCTTACGTCATGGACCCAGTAATCGTAAAGGGTGGGGATCATCACCTTGGGGGACAATTCGATCAGGTCCCTGTTGGTGACAATATACTCCAGGGTTTCGTCATCAAAGCTGAGCCCGGCATCCCTGGCCCTCTTCTTGCACCCTTCCATAATTTTCTTTACATGCTGGTCAACAATTTCCATACCGTCCCCGATTATTTTCGGCCCAAAATCCACCATGGGCCCTGTTTCAATGATGGTTCAGGAGATAAGATGTTTTATGCCCTGGATGATCCTTGCATCATCGGCATCTTCACTGATCACATCCATCCGGAAAAAATCCTTTTTCTTGTCCAGGAGACCTGACCCTCTGATATACTTTTCCACCTCGGTTTTCCGGCTTCCCGAATAGGCGTGCTCGGCAATGGTGATGCCGACCCTTGCCGCGTAATCCAGCATCTTCTCAAGCTCTGCAATGGTCTCCTTGCCGTCCCTGTCCCAGTCATCCCCGTCTGTTCCATGGAAAACGTAAATGTTGTAGTCCCTGGCAAGGCTCTCTTTTTCCACGAGGTCGTTGACCAGCCTGAAGGCCGAGGCCACCTTGGTGCCCCCGGCGACCTTGTAGGAGTAGTACCGGTAAAAGTCCGCAACCTCCTTGGCCTGGGTGTCGTGGAGGACAAACCGGGTCTCCACCTGCTTTTCATACTGGTAGAGCAGCCAGGAGTAGATCATGACATGCTGGGAGACAACGGTCTGGGTGGGTTTCCCCCCCATGGAGCCGGAGTAGTCCCGTAAAAAAAAGATCAATGCCTGGGATTCAAAATCCTTTTCCCTGGACAGTATCCTGTAGATCATGTCCGACGGCGAGATGATAAAGCGTAACGGATCGATGTCACCGACATCGGGGATATTGCCCAGGCTGATATTGGTTTCAACGATTCTTTTCAAGGTGGCCTTCTTGTCCAGCAGCTGACCGACCCCCCTTTTCCTGTCGGTCATTTCGTAAACATACCGTGCCAGGGTTCTCTTTTTTCCCTTGTCCTGGAGATTGGGCAGTTCAAAGTCCTGGGAGAGCACCCTGCCAAGATCATAGGCATTGGACTCAAACTCATGTTCGCCTCCGGACCCCTCGCCGGGCCCCTCTCCTTCGCCCTCTCCCTCTTCCTCCGACGGGCGGATGGGCTCCTCACCGATGACATCCCCCTCTTCTCCTTCGCCGGAGCCGCCGGTGGGGTCCCCTTCACCGCTCTCCTGGTCGAAAACGATCTCGTCATGGACAAATTTTTCCTCCACCGTGGTGGGCACCACAACGATGCGCTCTTTTCCCCCCTGACCAGGCTTTACAATACGGCCGATACGGATCTTTTTTTTGAATCCGTCCTCCTGCCTCTGTTTGTCCCTTTCCAGGAGCTCATCCAGGGTTACCATTATTTGTCATCCTCCTGGCTGCAGAAGTACTCGATGGTTTTCTGGGCACAGGTGGGGCAGTAGCCCAGCTTTTCCGTCATGGTGCTGATCATTCTGTCGTGGAGTTTCTGGTTCTCCTCGTTGGTTCGGTTGGCCAGGGCCCCCACCAGGCTACCGGCTCCGGCAATGTCCGATTTCAAGCGCACATCGGTGATGGCCTTGACAAGGTCCAGGTTGTCCATGAAATCGTAATCCGGCTCCACAGAGATCTTCTGGCCGTATATCTTTCGAATGGTGTTTCGAAAGGAAGCGCGCTGTTCTTCTGTCTTGAGCCCCAGCCGCTCCTCGACGTTCTTGATGTACCGCTCGTCGATCTTCATCGCCTTGAGTTCTCCGGTCTGGGGATCCCTGTACTTCCACATCATGTCGGGCCCCAGGTGTTCCGCGTCAATGCCGATGATCATGTTGACATAATTCATCACATCTTTCTTGATGGCCAGGGGTTCGTCCATGTAGGCGTTGAACATCTCGGTCATGATCCTCTCCCGGTAGAGACCCCGGGCGGTTTTCAAATCCTCCATGAATTTGGTTCTGTCGGCGGGCTCGGAAACATAGTCCAGCACCACCTTTTCCAAAGTCTTGAAGATGTCCAGGGCAAACATGCAGGTGCCCTCGTTGGTCTCCGAACTCTCCAGAAGCAGCTGAATGGCCCGGCCGAGGTTGCGCTGGCCCAGCCCCTTCTGGCCGAACCGCTTGGTGATATCGATCTCCTGGTTCAGGGTATCGATCAATTCAGCCAGGGTTTTCAGGCTCTTCTCCCCGGCCACCTCACCGGCGGCCAGCTTCATGGTCTCCACAGGGGTGAGCTTTTCAGACTTGGGCAGCCGGGTGAGCACCACCCCCACCGAGGCGGCGTAGTTGAGATTGGGATCCTGGTGGAGGTTTTCCCGGTTGATGGTGCTCTTGACATCGTTGCCGATGGCGTAGGCGGTCAACTCGGTCTGGAGCTTGTAATCGGTGTTGTGGGCCACATAGGAGATGCGGCAGCGGTCCACGATGGGGGCCTCCTCCCGTTCGGCGAGAAAGGCGTTGAACTCCGAATTATTGCTGGTGGCCAGAATCAGGGTATCAATGGGCCATTTATACCCGTCGATCTCGATGTTCCGGTTCTGGATCACCCCGAGGTAGACCTGGACAAGGTCTTTCTTGTTCTTGTAAATCTCGTCACTGAAGTGGATCCCGCCCCCGGCCACCCGGGCCAGAGCCCCCCGCCGCAGGTCAAACCGGTAGGGGTTGTTGGTATCGGTGATGTGCAGCAAACGCTGGATGGACTCTTCACCGAGGAGATCAACGGCGGAAGAGGTTATCTTGTCCTTGGCCGGGTATTTGCCCGTTATGGTGCCGAGACTTTCGATGAGGGGCACGGGGACGATCTCCACCATGGAGAGCATGGTTTCCATGTCATTGTCGGCATACTCTCTGATCTGGCTCCAGATGTACGCGGAACAGGCCCCCAAAGGGCGATATTTATCGAAAAGCTGGTCCAGCTCTTTCTCGGAAAAATTGAAATTTTTTGCCAGGTATTTTCTTGTCTCCTCCCGGGTTTCAAACAGGGCCATGGCAAGAATCATGGGATCCTCGTAGGTCTGGGACTCTGCGGTCTTGATTCTGCCGTAGCCTTCAAGCCGGTCAAGATTTGTGAACCGGAAGGTGTACTTCCGGTTCTCCGTACGGCTGAGGAAATTCCGGTATTCGTCACAGAGGTA
This sequence comes from Desulfobacteraceae bacterium, assembly GCA_046496975.1. Taxonomy (GTDB): domain Bacteria; phylum Desulfobacterota; class Desulfobacteria; order Desulfobacterales; family Desulfobacteraceae; genus DATFJZ01. Next base: position 10,151 of record JAWOGI010000185.1, read on the forward strand.
ATCCACAAAAAAAGTCTTTCCGTTGCCGGGCTCGCCCACCAGCACATAGGCCATCTCCCTGGAAGACCCTCCTTCCGAGGCATCCTTGACAAACGAAACAAAACTGTTGATCTCATCGTACATGCCCACAAGGTGCTTTTTTCCCTTGCTGAACAGGTCAAAATGGTAGGTGCTCTTTCCCTTGACGGTGATCTTTTCCACCCCTGCGCCAAGGATCATCCTGGTGACCCCCTGAAAGGCATCTTCAAAGGTACGCTTGCCCTTTTTAACGGCATCAATATGAGTCTTAAGAGATTTCGGATCCTGATTGTCGCTCATTTTCACCTCCTGTAAATTTAATCCAGGGCTGAGACCAACCCGGCTCAACTTATTTTTTATATGAAAGTGGTGCGCCGGCAGCCGATCCGGGGCATTGCCCTACGCTCATGGAGCCAGGGCTCCTCTTCGAGTCACGCAAATCATCCAAGATTTGCTCCGAGGTGAGCGACAGCTCCTTCAGCGTCCATGCTGACAGCTGCCGCTCAAAACCGCTACGGACAATGCCCCGGACCGGCTGCCTCTAATTCGACTTGGCTCCGCGTCTACGACCCTACTTTTGTTGTGCCCGCAGGGCATGGCCGTTATTTAGAATAAGGATAAGGATAAAGAAATGAAAC
>JAWOGI010000226.1:0-2879 GCA_046496975.1 Desulfobacteraceae bacterium
AAAGCACACGATAATGTTAATAACGAAAGCCTGACCCCACCCCAGGGTGGCCGATGTTATGACCAAGCCCTACTCATAATATCGGCCGAATTGCTCTATGTCAATGATTTGGTGGAAAAGAGTGATACAGTGAAATTTCAACCCAAAGATTTCCGGCAACCCGCCAGTGAAACTTTGCAATTATCCAGCTCCTCGGCCGGCCCAGGCCGGGGGCTGTTTCTTCAATTATCCCTTGACAAGGTTCCGGTAACCATATTACGTATTAATCAACAGTATGCCAATCAGGCCCATGATCAGATGAAACGCTTCCAAACCAAAATATGACCCCGCCCCAACTCGTCCCCCGGTTGAGGGGCAGGGACCGGACCAGCTGAAAAGAGACAAACCCCATTACAGAAGGAAAGCCATGAAGAAATTTATTAAACCTCTTTTTTTTGTCGCCCTTGGTGTTGTCATTGCTTTTCCCGTCTTCAGCCTGACCTACTACACCATGGTAAGGACCTCCACTCCCGGGTTCTGTGCCTCCTGCCACGAGATCAGACCGGCCTACAACAGCTGGAAGACCTCCACCCATGTGAACAACGCCCAGGGCTTTACCGCAGACTGCATGGACTGCCACCTGCCGGCCCCCCAGGACACGTTCAACTTTTTCTATGCCAAGACTCTCCACGGAATCAAAGATATCTACGTCCACTTTGTCCACGGGACCTATGACCGGGAAAAGAGCCGAAATTACGCCTATGAAACCTTTAAGAACGCCCAGTGCCAAAAATGCCACCGGAATATCCTTTATCTCCCAGACAATCGGGGGGCGATGCTGGCCCACAGAACCGTTTTATACCCCAGAGAGGGGTATGAGAAGCAGTGTGTGGACTGCCACAAGGACCTGGTCCATGTGGACAGCGAGGTTTACCGGTTCAAACAGAAGCAGAACCCCTACCGCGGGCTTGGCATATAGGAAGTAAAAAAAGGGAGGAAAAACCATTAAAAACTCAACTTTCTGATTTGGCATTTTAAAAGAGGATCAGCATAAATTGGAAAGCTGGGCTGAAAACAATGGACAGAATAACACTTATCTCACAACCAGGGAGTCAACCATGAAAAAAAGAGGACTGATTTTACTATTCACCATTCTGGCAGCGGTCATCGCTGCGCTGCCTGCCGTCTGCCAGGAAGTGCAGATGAACATTCCCAAGGCCAGGGAGTTCCGGATCGAAAGATCAATGCCCCCCCAGGCCATGGCCTGTCTTGAATGCCACCAAAAAGAGCACCCCGGCATCTTCTCCGACTGGGCGGCCAGCAGCCACGCCAACGCCAACATCACCTGCTATGACTGCCACGCCGCAGAAAAGCATGACCCCGACGTCAGCGAATCCCACTACAGGGAGTACGAGGCAAACGATACCCAATACGGCAAAAAGAAGTACATGGTTCCCGTCTCCGCCGTGGTGACCCCCAAGGACTGTTCCCGGTGTCACCCCGACGAGGCCAAGCAGTACTCGAAGAGCAAGCACGCCAACACCCTGGAGCTGATCTGGAAAATCGATCCCTGGCTGAACGACGGCATGAACAGCGATTTTGAGCGGGTCAACGGCTGCTACCACTGCCACGGCACCATCCTCAAGATGAAGGATAACGAGCTGGATCCCCAGACGTGGCCAAATGTGGGGGTGGGAAGGGTCAACATGGACGGCAGCAAGGGGAGCTGCTCCAGCTGCCATACACGGCACCGTTTTTCCATGATGGAGGCCAGGAAACCCGAGGCGTGCGGCCAGTGCCATCTGGGTCCAGACCATCCCCAGATTGAAATCTTCACCGAATCCAAGCACGGCGACATCTACGACACCTTTGGCGACGAATACAACTGGACCGCCGCCCCAGGCACATGGACCCCGGGTGTGGACTTCCGCGGCCCCACCTGCGCCTCCTGCCACATGTCCGGAGCCGGAGACGTAACGACCTCCCATGATGTCACCGAACGCCTCTCCTGGGAAATCCAGGCGCCGTTAACGGTCAGGCCCTCGGATTTCAAACCCTTTCCCGCCGATACCGACTGGCAGGAAGAGCGAAGCAAGATGCAGGAGGTGTGCAATCAGTGCCACGGAAAACGGTGGATCGAGTCCCATTACAGCCAGCTGGACAAGGCCGTTGAAGAGTACAACAACGTCTATTTCAAGCCGGCCAAGGCAAAGCTCGACCAGCTCTATGCCAAAGGACTTCTCGACAAGACAAGGTTCTTTGACGAACGACTCGAGGTGGAGTATTACGAGCTGTGGCACCACGAGGGCCGCAGGGCCAGGATGGGAACGGCCATGATGGCCCCGGACTACGCCTGGTGGCACGGGTTCTATGAGTGCAAAAAACGGTTCAACAACTTCATGGAAGAGGCCAACCACCTCCTGGAGAGCGGGAAAAAGGCCTACCGGGCGAAAGATTTCCCCAATGCAACGGGGAACACCACAAAACCACCCGAACTGTTCAACAAGCAACAGTAATGATCTGTCACAACTGAAACTGCCGGGAACGCCCCTTCCTGCACCTTACGGTGAAGGCGGGGACGTTCCCGGTCTTTTTTGGGTGAAACGGATAAACACAGATATTTTCAACCCACGAAAGGGTATTGTTCATGATTTTGACCCTTTCTTTTTGGAAGATTCAATTTGCTTAACCGCTTTGTCAAAGGCACTGATTTGTTTACTTGATTCAGCCATGCGGTTGGTGTGAAATTTGTCATATTCACCTTCCGCCAGTTGTTTGGCCATTTCATGGGAGATTTTACCGGCATGCGTAAGAATATCCCTGTCGTTGAGGGTCATAAAGCTGTCCAGCTTTTTAATCCAATCGCTCATGTACATGGGGATGCGGCGCATGGCCTGCCC
>JAWOGI010000134.1:0-13935 GCA_046496975.1 Desulfobacteraceae bacterium
TGGCTTAAAAATGACATCTGTCTGTGCAGGGGGAAACATGGCTTCAGATAAAAAAAGGGGCGGCAAAGGGGATGTGAAGGGGAGAACAACCGGCAAGTTCCGTTGTCTCTACTGCTTTGAACTCCGTTGCCCCCTCCGGAGGCGCCAGGTGTTCAAAGCAGTAGAGACAACGAAACTTGCCGGTTGTTCTCCCCTTCACATCCCCTTTGCCGCCCCTTTTTTTATCTGAAGCCATGTTTCCCCCTTGCACAGACAGATCTCATTTTAAGCCAATTTGTATTTATATAATAGCTATTACTTAAATACAATCGAATCTGATGTCAAGGAAAATCCATGATATTTTTACACCTGTGAGGGGTCAGGCCTGCGTTATTGTCATTATTTTCCCTATCCAGTAAAATCCCAAAAACGCCGTAGATAATGACAATAACGCAGGCCTGACCCCGTTGTCTTCTGTTAAAATTAAAATTGCTGACTATTTGATTGACAGAAGAGACCCTCTTTGTTAAGAGGTTCAAATAGAGAATCCATGGGGAGCCTTCAGCACACCGCTGATTTTGAGGGCTCGGACATAACATCGGCCACCTTGGGGTGGGGTCAGTTGGGGTGGGGGGGACAATGATGAGATGGTGGGGGGAAAATGACGATGCAGATCGATATCAGACAATTGGTTCATTCCCTTTCTGACACCCTTGATCTTGTGGGAATCGATGAAGTCCAGCACGGAAAACGGGTGGCATTCATGGCGTGGAATATGGGTCAGGCCATGAATTTCAGCCGGGACTTGCTGACTAAAGTCTACCATGCCTCACTGCTCCACGACTGCGGGGTCTCCTCATCAACGGTCCACAAAAACCTTGTCACGGAGCTTGACTGGGAGCAGTCAGAGGAGCACTGTGTTCGCGGAAAAGAGCTCCTCTCCCGCTGCCGTCTGTTTCAGACCCTTGCTTCCATCATCCGGTACCATCACACCCACTGGGAAGATATCCCTGACCATGTGGACGACGAGACGGCCCTGATCAGCAACATGATATACCTCACCGACCGGGTGGACGCACTGATTTTCCAGCAGGGAAATTCTGATATTCTTATGGCCAGAGAGGAGATCCTCGAAACCATTGAGACATATCGAGGAACCTTCTTCAAGCCCAGCCTCGTGGAAACCCTTAAACATGTGGCCGACAGTGAGCTGTTCTGGCTGAGCCTGGATTCCAGGCACCTGGATCGGTATATCAGTGACATGGAAAAGGAAACCACCCAGCTGTTTCTTGACAATGCTTCCGTACTTGAGGTAGCGGCCCTTTTTGCCGATATCGTTGATGCCAAAAGTCCCTTCACGGTGGAACACTCCAGGGGCGTGGCCCGGCTGTCAAAATTTCTCGGCACCCTCCTGGAATTACCCGGCGACACCCTTGTCAAGTTAGAAGTAGCCGGACTGCTCCATGATATCGGGAAACTCAATGTCCCCGATGAAATCCTTGAAAAACCAGGCCCCCTCACCTCGGAGGAAAGGGCAGTGGTGCTTCGCCACAGTTTCGAAAGCTACCAGATTCTAAATGCCATTGAAGGCTTTAAGGAGATCGCCGAATGGGCGGCATTTCATCATGAAGATCTTACCGGCACTGGTTATCCGTTCCACAAGGCCCCGGCCGAGCTGTCAGTGGAGTCCCGGATTATTGCCGTGGCAGATGTTTTCCAGGCGCTGGTACAGAACAGGCCCTACCGGGATTCCCTGCCCCCCAAAACCGTCAAATCAATAATGACGGACATGGCAAGAAACGGAAAACTGGATGAAACACTCGTTCGGTTGTCCCAGAGCCACTTCGATCACTGCCTGGAGCATGCCGAAAAAACGTAAACCGTTTCCGGCCGATACGCACGCTCCAGGGAAATTTTGCCTTTCACCTGGGCAAGGTTCTGCCCCGGTATGATGTCGCCGGAAAAAATCACTTTGTACAAACCGGTCTCTGTCATCACAAAATCCCCTTCGATTGATCTTTTGTTTTTTGGGGAAGCTTTTTTATTTCAGGAGAGTTGATGGGCTCGTCCGTGACCCTCAACTCTGAAACAGCAAATCGGGGCCGGGCAGATTTTTTTTTCGAGCGGGTTTTCTTTTTTTTTATTTTCTTCATCCTGCTCTCTTTCTTTTTATGTACAAGATCTTTTTTACCCGGGCCACCTGATCCCCCTGCTCATCCTTCACCGACACATCAAAGGAGTGAAAATATTTCTCCCCGTGGCCTGTCTCTTTTTTGATGGCGGCAAGGTCCTGATCCAAAATTTCCAAAATGGAATAGACCGTTCCCATTCCCGGCTTCACAAACTCAATCTCAGCGGATTTGTCCCACACTTGATATTCCTGTCCCAGGACCTGCATCAGCATGAGCATCAAATGGGGATCCACCATTGCATAGAGACTGCCCCCGAAATGAACTTTCATGATATTTCGATTGAACCACTTCAGCTTCATGGAGACATGAACTTTTTTCCAGTTCCTGGAAATATGCCTCACCCTGATGCCGGCACCCAGGTAAGGTCCGTAAAGATTCAAGCCCGCTTTTAACAACCCCGGTGTTAACTTCAATTGAAACTCCTTCTGCAAGAATAACCGTGAAATAAAACAGTTGTCAGACAAATTTTTTAATGTCCAGGTTGAGTCCTTTTCCCTCCAGCCTCATAAGGGTGGAAGTACCATGGGCCACAAGCACGTCCTTGTCATCAAAAACGCTGGCCTCGGAATAGCTGATGGATTTGCCGTGCCTTATGCAGTTTCCCCTTGTTATGAGCCTGCCCCTTGCCACAGGCCGAAGGTAGTTCAGCTTTAAATCCACATTCACAAGCCCGGCCTCCTCGGGCAATCTTAGAAATGCCGACCAGAAGGTTGCCGTGTCAATCAGAGTGGCCAGCACCCCGCCATGCACAATGCCAAAGGGCTGCAGGTGAAAATCCGCCAGATTGATCACAACGTCGGCCCGATCCATCTCAATATGATCCAGCTCCATGGCCATGTGTCTGGGATAAGGGCTGTGCTTCACCGCCTTTTTCAGCGCTTTGACATAGGCGGGGTTTACGTTTTCCATGGTATCTCCTTTTTTTCAAATTTAACTGGTACAAACTTAAATTGCATACAAGATATATGGTATATTTTTGACCATCAGCTCAATTTTTTCAACAGCGCTCTTAAAATCAGCCCTTCTTCTCCGGTTAAACCGGATAAAAAGGAGAGATTTGCCTCTTCAACAATCATTTGAATCCCATGGGCCGTTTTCCATCCCTGCCGGGTCAGGCAAACAAGAATTGCCCTTCTGTCGTGGGGATTGTCACACCGTTCAACCAAACCGGCCTTTGCCAGGCGGTCAATGAGTCCGGTAAGAGTTGCACTGTCCAATTCAAGTTTTCGGCCAAGGTACTTGGATGTGATCCTATCCTCCTCCGATAGAAAGAGGAGGACCAGGGCCTGGGCAGAAGTAATGCCGAACCCGGCCACCTTTTTATGCCAGAATCTGGCGCCAGAACGGCTGACCCTGGATAATTGGAAAAAAATGCAATCGTCTGTTTTCATAAGCTCTGTTTTTCATCATATTTAAATTGTATACGAGCTATATAGCGCCGTTGCATTTTCCTGTCAAGGGCTGTTTTCTCTGTTTGTCTGATGTTCAAGGAAAAAATACCATCATTGCTTGAAAACCTTGCTCGGCTTTTGCTAAAATAAAATTTGACAATTTATGGTCTATTCTGGTAACTGTGACTGTTTATGATACAATTTGGGTTTTACACAAAACAGGGACTCGCACATTAATGATTCCACAAACAGGGGAGCAGGATTCTGAAATTTAGAGTTCCTGCCGCTTTAGAAGAAGAGTAAAAATGGGTTTCAGAATTGCAATCAACGGATACGGCAGAATCGGGCGCTCACTTCTCAGAGCATTTTATGAATCAGATGACAGGGGGGAGCTTGAAATTGCAGCAGTCAATGATCTTGCAGACATCAACTCGGTGGCCTACTTAACACGCTACGACTCCACCCACGGCAGATTCCCGGGCAGGGTAAGTCATCGGGACAACACCATGTTCATTAACGATGATCCCATAAGGGTAATATCCGAGAGAACACTATCCAATCTGCCGTGGAAAGAGCTCAATATTGACGCAGTTATGGAGTGCACAGGAAGTTTCACAGACCGAAAAACAGCAGAATGCCATCTCAAAGCAGGGGCAAAAAAAGTTGTCTTTTCCCAACCAGCGGATCACATGGACATTGATGCCACCATCGTTTACGGAATCAACCACAAACGTCTCAAAAGGGACTGTGCTGTCATATCCAATGCATCATGCACCACAAACTGTATTGTCCCTGTGTTGAAACTCCTTGACGATGAGCTTGGGATTGACCACGGATTCATGACCACTATCCACTCGATGATGAACGACCAGCAGGTGATCGACGCCTTTCACCCAAAAGACCTGAGAATGTCCCGGAGTGCGGGTCAGTCCATTGTACCGGTTTCCACAGGACTTGCCCAGGGGGTGGAAAAAATCCTCCCCAATCTATCAGGACGGTTTGAATCGGCCTCCATCAGGGTTCCCACCATCAATGTGTCTGCCATTGACCTGACGGTTATGGTCTCCAGAAACACAAACAGGGAGTTTGTGAACGCCGTCATCAGAGAAGCGGCAGACGGTTATCTCAAAGGGATACTGGGGTATACAGAAGATCATCAGGTATCGTGTGATTTCAACCATGACCCGCGCTCGTCCATCGTTGACGGCCTTGAGACCTTTGTTTCAGGAGACCGCATGGTCAGAGTGCTCTCCTGGTTTGACAACGAGTGGGGATATGCCAACCGAATGCTTGACACAACACGCGCTCTTTTACAGGCAAAAGTATAACTGCTATCCGGAATATCAAATTCAGCTGGGCCACTGCCAGACACCTGGAAATAATTCCCAGGGCCCGGCAGCTGTATCAATCAGCCGAAACGCCCCGTGATATAGTCCTCGGTGAGCCTGTGCAGGGGGTTCAGGAAAATCTGGTCGGTAAGGCCGATCTCGATGAGGTCCCCCATGTGGAAAAAGGCCGTGCGCTGGGAAACACGGGATGCCTGCTGCATAGAATGGGTAACAATGGCGATGCAGTAGTCCTCTTTGAGCTCATTGATCAGCTCTTCGATGCGGGCCGTGGCAATGGGGTCCAGTGCCGAACACGGCTCGTCCATGAGGATTACCTCGGGGTTCACCGCTATGGTCCTTGCGATGCAGAGCCGCTGCTGCTGACCGCCGGATAGCCCCGTGCCCGGCTGGTGAAGGATATCCTTGACCTCTTTCCACAGACCGGCCCGGCGTAAAGATTTTTCCACAAGGGCGTCGGTTTCGTCCCTGGTTTCCACCAGTCCGTGGATTCCCGGGCCGTAGGCGACATTGTCATAAATGGATTTGGGAAAGGGATTGGGCTTCTGAAACACCATTCCCACCCGTGCCCGAAGGGGCACCACATCAATGGTCTTATCGTAGATATCCCGGCCTTCCATGGTAATGGAGCCGGTGACCCGGCACCCTTCAATGGTGTCGTTCATGCGGTTCAGGCACCTTATAAAAGTGGACTTGCCGCACCCCGACGGGCCGATCATGGCCAAAACCTGATTGTCAGCGATATCCATGGAGACGTCGTTGATGGCCTGGATGTCACCGGAATTGTAGTACACATCAACATTCCGGCAGCTGATTTTGGGATCGTCCAGGCTGATTTCCCCTACGGTACGCCGGTCTTCCCTGTTCACAAGACTGGACGGGGTGGTTTTCCGGTCATAAAACGACGACTCGAAAAGAGAGCCGTTTTGATCAAAATTGCCTGACAATGCTGGTGCTTGAGTACTCATCTGTAATCCCGTTGTTTTGAATCGTTGATCCTTTGGTTGAAAAGCCGGGGCCGGACAACCTCTGTCCAGCCCCGGCGGGCTTGTTATTTTCTTACAGATCCCTTAGAGGTCAGACATCTTCAGCGGTGTCAGCTCTTTTACCGCGGTTGCGAACTGTTGCCTCTCCTTTGAGGGCATGGGAATCAGACCTTTGTCGGTGAGGTAGCCAAAATCGCCCCAGGCCTTGTTGCTGGTGAACTCGGCAAGGTACTCCCTGATGCCGGGGATTTTGCCCACGTGCTGTTTTTTCACGTAAAAAAACAGGGGACGGGAAACCGGGTATTCCAGGGCGGCAATGTTGTCAAAGGTGGGGGCCACTCCGTCAATATAGGATCCCTGAATCTTGTCGGTGTTCTGGTCGAGGAAGGAGAAACCGAAGATCCCCAGTGCATCGGCGTTGGCGTCGAGTTTCTGGACGATGAGGTTGTCGTTTTCACCGGCCTCAATGTAGGCGCCATCTTCACGGATGGTGTGACAGATCTTCTTGTACTGACCCTTGTCCTTTTTTTTCATGGCCTTGATGAACCCGAAGGTTTTTCCCCCGCCCTCCATGGCAAGCTCAACAAAGGCGTCCCGGGTGCCCGATGTGGGGGGAGGCCCGAGGACTTCGATATCGTTGGCAGGAAGGGCAGAGTTCACATCCTTCCAGGTCTTGTAGGGGTTTTTCACCAGGGTATTGGATCCATTGGGATCGGGTACCTGGGCGGCAAGGGCCAGGAAGAGGTCTCTTGTGGAAAGCCTCATGACCTTGGCGTCCTTGGAGTTGGCCATGACAATGCCGTCATAACCGATCTTCACTTCGACCACATCAATACCCTTGTCAATGCATCGCTGGAGCTCGGATTTTTTGATTCTTCTTGAGGAATTGGTGATGTCGGGGTGTTCCACGCCGATCCCTGAACCAAAAAGCTTGTGACCTCCACCGGAACCGGTGGATTCGATCTTGGGGGTCTTAAAATCCGAGATTTTTCCAAACTGTTCGGCAACCACCGTTGCAAAGGGATACACCGTAGAGGATCCCACAATACTGACGTAATCCCTTGCCACTGCGTTTCCTGCGGTGAGGATAAAGGCGGCCGCCAGGGCGGTCATCAACACTTTCTTCATTTTTTTCTCCTTAGTTAAACCAATTAAATAAATAAAAACCAATTACAAAACAAACGTACATCTACCATCTTTTTTCAAGCTTCTTGCGAAGGAACACCGCAACCGCGTTCATGGTCACCAGAAAACCCAGAAGGACCATGATGGCGGCGGATGTTCTTTCGAGAAACGCCCTTTCAGGGCTGTCGGCCCATAAAAAGATCTGGACCGGCAGCACGGTTGAGGGGTCGGTAAACCCCGAAGGGACGTCCACAATAAAGGCCACCATGCCGATCATCAGCAGGGGAGCCGTCTCCCCCAGGGCCTGGGCCATGCCGATGATGGTCCCGGTGAGCATTCCCGGCATGGCAAGGGGCAGCACATGGTGGGAGATCACCTGGGTTTTGGAGGCCCCGACGCCCAGGGCCGCGTCCCGGATGGACGGGGGTACCGATTTCAGGGAGGCCCGGCTGGCAATGATGATGGTGGGCAGGGTCATGAGGGTCAGAACAATGCCGCCCACCAGGGGAGTTGACCGGGGAAGGCCGAAAAAATTGAGAAACACGGCAAGGCCCAGCAGCCCGAACACGATGGATGGCACTGCGGCCAGGTTGTTTATGTTGACCTCTATGATGTCGGTCCACCATTTTTTCGGGGCAAACTCTTCCAGATAGACCGCCGCCGCCACCCCCAGGGGAAACGAGAGAAGCAGGGTGACAAACAGGGTCAAAAAAGAACCGACCAGGGCACCCCGGATACCGGCCAGTTCAGGCTCCCGGGAATCCCCGGCGGTGAAAAACGTTGTATTGAACGTTTTTTTGATGCTGCCCTGTTCAATGAAGCGGTCCACCCAGGCCAGCTGGTCGTCGCTCATGCGGCGGTCACCCTGGGGAGAATTGCGCTTGATGTGTCCCTTCATCAGCATGTCCACGTCATCATCCGCCGGCACCCACAAAGGGATGCGCTCTCCAATCCGGCCGGGATACCGGGCAACGAAATTTCTCAACTGGAAGGCGGCGCCGTTGCTCACCAGACTGAACAGCTCCCTTCTTTCCCCCCGGTTGGTCACCCCGGGAAAAACGGCAAGCAAACTCTTTTTCACAATGGCCGGGTAATTGGCGTCATCCAGGTTTTCTTTGTCGATCATCTGTGGATCCAGGTAGAGCTCAAGCTCTATTTCGGTCTGGAGAAATGCCGTATACCCGTTGCCGATGATACTGACAAAGAGAACTGCCAGGAAGGCAAGGCTTGCCACAATGGCAGAGAGCCCGTAGAGACGAAACCGCTTTTCCGCTTGGTACCGTCGGGAAAGTCCCCGGTTGACGATCTCCATGGTCGTGGGTGAAGAGGAGGTGGTTTCTTCTTCTGCTCCTGCTGCTGCTGTTTGCTTATTCATACTGCTCCCTGTATTTTCGTACCACGTAAAGGGCAATGACGTTCAGAACAAGGGTGATGAAAAAGAGCATCAGCCCCAAAGCAAAGGCCGCCAGGGTCTTGGGACTGTCAAACTCCTGGTCCCCCACCAGCAGGGTGACGATCTGAACGGTTACCGTTGTAACGGTTTTCAAAGGGTTCATGGTCAAATTGGCGGAAAGGCCGGCGGCCATCACCACAATCATGGTCTCGCCGATGGCTCGGGAGACGGCCAGCAATACCCCGCCGACAATACCCGGCAGGGCGGCGGGAATCAGCACTTTTTTGATGGTTTCCGACTTGGTGGCCCCGAGTCCGTAGGAGCCGTCCCGCAGATCCTGGGGCACGGCGTTGATCACATCATCGGAGAGAGATGAGACAAAGGGGATTATCATTATCCCCATGACAAGCCCCGCGGCAAGGGCGCTTTCCGATGAGACATCAAGCCCCAGCCCTTCCCCAAAGCCTCTGATGGCCGGTGCCACCACCAGGGCTGCAAAAAAACCGTATACAACCGTGGGAACCCCTGCCAGTATCTCAAGGAGGGGCTTGGTGACGGCCCTGAAGTTCCGGTTGGCATATTCGGAAAGAAAGATGGCCGACATCAGGCCGATGGGAACGGCCACAGACATGGCAATGGCCGAGATCAAAAAGGTACCGGCAAACACGGGAATTGCCCCAAAGGCCCCTGTGGACCCCACCTGCCCCTCTCGGATGGCTATCTGGGGACTCCACTTGAGACCAAAGAGAAAATCGAAAAAGGGAACCTCCTTGAAAAACCGGATCGCCTCGTACATCACCGACAAAACAATGCCGACGGTGGTGAAAACGGCAATGGTGGAACAGAGGATCAGAAGGACCTGGATCACCTTTTCCACATGGTTCCTCGCCCTCAGGGAGGGACGGATGATCCGGCGGACAAGGATGATGCCTGCCATGGCAATGGTGATGGAGACAACCCCCAGGGCCATGCGGCTGATGTTTTGCAGCCGCAGATACTGATCGGCGGCCGCCTGCATCTCCGGGCTGATCTTCCCGGCGACGATATTGCCCTGAACCAGGTTGAAAATATCGTTCAGAACCAGGTTTAAGCTGCTCTGGGGAAGTTTCTGGGTTTCGGCGGGGAGAGGGGCCGTCACCATATCGGTGATGATGCCCGGCTCCAGTACCAGCCAGGAAGAAAAGACAATAAGGGCAGGAATGGCACACCACAGGGCAGTCAAGGTACCGTAGTACCCGGGCCGGGAGTGAAGAGTGCCCGTACCGCCGTTTTTACGGGCCACAACAACGGCGCGCTTTCTGCCGAACCAATACCCGGAGACCGAAAGGATCACCAGGATTACCATCAAAAGGGAAGGACTCATACATCACCTTGTTTAATGTTCACATCACAGCTTGTTATCAACTCAATGTTCCAGGGAGGCTTGACCATAACTCCGGCAACATCCATGGATTTTGGACCCAACGGGGCTTCCCCTGCCCCGGACCGGCGGCTTGGAAAGCTGGGTTATCCTTATCCTGTAATTTGCAAGCTTACACCTCTTTTGTTAACATTGTGTTAGCGCCACACTAGCATTGTTTAAAAAACACCCCCCTTGCTTCTCATGCCGCCCTGGAACAGATTGCCTTGAAACCGTTGACAGCACCGGCGGGATCATTCCCGGTGCCCTTGGTTATTTCACCGATGATCCTGACATCGTTCTTTCCCCCCTGCCCCATCCTGGAAAGCCTCTGCTTGGTCTCGCCGAGCAGGTGATCCAGGGATTCGGATATTTCCCGGGAGTAGGCATGAACGTTTCCAGCGATAAAACGGCTGTTTTCAGCGGCATCCTTGACACTGGATATCCGGCGGCACACCGATCGGCTCTCTTCTGCCGTGTCATCCACATTTGATGCGATTTTGTCGGTAACAGCCTGCTGTTCTTGTGTGGCTGTGGAGATCAAAGCGCTTGTTGAGATAAGCGCTTCAATTCCCTTGTCTGTCTTCTCGGTACAGTCGATGATGGCCTGGCCTGCTTCCTGTATGGCGCCGAGCCTGCCGGCAATCTCCTGATTGGCCTCTTCGGTCTGTGTGGAGAGAGCCCTGACCTCGGCGGCCACCACGGCAAACCCCTTGCCTGCAGAACCGGCACGGGCCGCTTCGATGCGGGCGTTCAGGGCGAGAAGCTTGGTCTGGGAGGAGATATCCGTTACCATCTTGACAATCCCGTCAATCTCATCCGAGGCTCGATTCAGTTCGGTGATACGCTCCCGGGAACGCCTGGCCACCCGGGAGATCTCCTGGATAAGACCGTTCTGCCGGTCCACCTGGCCTGAGATGTTCTCAACGGCCCGGGCAAGCTGTCTGGTGGACGTCAGCACCGTATCGGTCCGCATCACCGTGTTATTGGCCGAATCGGCGGCGGAAAGGGTCTCGCCTTCGGTTTCCGAAGTGAGGTCATTGAGGCGTGCTGCGGCAGTGTGCATCTCCCCGGCTTTAGAACGGAGCTCCTCGATGATGTCGGACATCATGTCGATCAGTTCGTTGACGAGCTTCTTCTCCTCTATTTTCCTCTGATCTTCACTTTTCAGGTTTGTCAAAGCCGCCTGGAACCCCTTGAGGGCACCGGCCAGAACCCCGATCTTGTCTTTCCGTTTCTGATAGGGAATGTCACACTCTTCGTTGTTCTTGATCTGCTCGATGGCAGTGGTCAATACCCGGAGGGGCTTTTCCACATTGAGCCAGGCGAGAAGGTAGAGCACCAGGAGATTCACCACAATGGTAACACCGGCAATGATCCGGGTTGTTCGCTGCTTTTCCCCGCGCAGGGCAACCAGGCCGGCTTTTTTCTCCTGGATCTCTTCGACATGGTAGAGAATCTCGTTGCGGCTCTTTTCCGCCCTGAGAACATCGTCGGCAAGATCGGCCGTCAGCTGGGCCACTTTGATTTTCAGTGCTTCTTCGTTGTCCGAATTTTCCAGGGCCGTCTGGATGGCAACTTTGATTTCCCGGGCAGCCCTGCCGGCATCATCGGTGTCAACCTTAACGACGGACACCTTGTCGGCAAACTCCCCCTCTGCAGTCATAACGCCCCGGTAAACGGTCAGATCTTGTCCATCCCGGACCACAACAAACCGCCCCTTTGAAATATCCCTTCTCTGGGAACGCTTGAACCGCCGTGCATAATTTTTGCGCCCCTCAAGCACTGTTTCACCGGTCAGGGTGTAGTTTGTTTCAAGCCAGTTCACAATTTTTCCGGCAGGGTCTGTCTCCAGGGCCTTGGGAATGGTTAGAAATCTGGTCTGAAGCTCCACCATCCTTGACCGCAGATCTTTGTTCAGCCGGTCAACGGTTTTTATCACTTCTGCGGTCGTCGCCCCCACCTCCCGGTTGGCCTGCCAATTGTCGTAAAGCAAAACACCAATGCACAAGTTTGAAACAACTGCAACCCCGAGGGTCAATTTCATCCCAACGGTAAGCCAGGTTTTACCGCTCTGCTTCTCTTTCTCTGCTACCTCTGCCTTTTTTCTTTTTTTAAAGATCATTGTCTGCCCTGAAACGTTCCATGAGGTTTCGTCCTTTCTCTATCCGGCTTATCAAAATTTCCCCCCGGAAGGAGCCGAAGGTGCCGGCCCCCCTGTTCCAAGAGAGTTGACTGAAGCTACCACTCCTGTATTAGCGGAGTATTAGAGAGGAGTTACGGTCAAATAATTTTGCTTGAACCGAATCTTGCAGTGACGTATAATCTGGAGCAATATTGGTACTTGATCATGCTGATAAGTTTTATCGATAAATCGGGAAAGACAGCAAAGTTTCACAAAAAAAAACAATGTTTGGTAATTATTTTGCTTGCGTTATACTGTCGATTTTGGGTATACACGCCACCATAAAAAAGTAGAGGTTATGATCAAGCCCCGGATCTGGTTTCTACATAAAAAACCGGCTTCCCTTGATCTGTTGAAACAGATTATCGCCCAGCCATTGAAAACAATCCCAATCCCGAAAAGGTAGACAATGTTAAAAAAACTTAAACTCAAACAAAAACTCTTGCTGGTCGGCATTTTGCTCACCGTTCTCCCCCTTGTGTGCGCCTTTGCGTTTGTGCACCATCAAAACAAAAAAAGTACTGCCCTTGCCAGAAATGAAAGCATTAAAATGGCCGATGCCGACCTGACTCACATGGTTGAGAGCATTTACACCCTGGCCAAGGCGCAGCAGGAGACAATCGAAAAAAACCTGAAAACCGCTTTGAATGTAGCCGAAAACCTGGTGACCAGGGAAGGCGGTTTTCGGTTCAGCAACGAAAATCAATCCTGGAACGCTGTGAATCAGTATACCGGCAACAGCTCCCGGGTAACGCTTCCCAAAATGCACATGGGAGAGACCTGGCTTGGAAAGAACACCGGCAGGAATGAAAAAACGCCCCTTGTGGATGAGGTCATGGCCCTGACCGGTACCACCTGCACCGTATTTCAGGTGATGAACCAGAAAAAGGAGATGCTCCGGGTGGCAACCAATGTCATCAAAGAAAACGGTCAGCGGGCCATAGGCACGTATATTCCCGCCATAAACCCCGATGGTACCAGCAATCCGGTGCTTGACGCCGTCAAACAGGGAAATACCTATATTGGCAGGGCCTATGTTGTCAACGGATGGTATATCACCGTATACAAGCCCGTGTATGACAGCAGCCAGGAGCTGGTGGGCATGCTCTATGCGGGAATCCCCCAGGAGAACACAACGATCCTTCGAAATGTGATCATGGACATGGTGATCGGCGAAACCGGGTATGTTTATGTCCTTGACACAAAGGGCGATTACATGATTTCCCGGGATGGCAGCCAGGACGGAGAGAACATCCTGGACGCCCGGGATGCCGATGGAAACCACTACATCAAAACCCTGGTGGCCAAAGCAGAAGCCCTGGGTGACGGTGAGATTGCAGACCACACCTATCAATGGAAAGACAGCACGGTCGATTCGGCTCAAACCAAAAAGGTAAAATTTGCCTATTTTGAAAAGTGGGACTGGATTATTGCAGCGGGCAGCTTTGAAGACGAGTTTATCCAATCGGCGCACCTCATTGCCAGAAATGCTGAAAAGAGCAACAGGGCACTGCTTCTCCTCATTGGGATCTCCATCGCCGCGGTGATTTTTGTATGGATCTTTGTGGCCCGGGGCATCATGACCCAGCTGGGGGATGACCCGAAAGAAATCGCCAAGGTTGCCAGAAGCATTGCCAATGGGGATTTGACCGTTGAATTCCAGGGTGATGACAGCCAGCGCACGGGGGTGTACAAAGATATGGAGCAGATGACAGGCAACCTATCCGGCATGCTCGGAAAAATAGCCGACGGCGTTCAGACACTGACCTCCTCTGCCACCGAACTCTCTGCCGTTTCCGACCAGATGTCGTCAAACTCGGAAAAGACCTCAAACAGGTCAAACAATGTGGCAGCCTCGGCAGAAGAGATGGCCACCAATATGAACAGCGTGGCGGCAGCCACGGAACAGACCGCAGCCAATATCCAGATGATCGTTTCG
>JAWOGI010000160.1:0-3541 GCA_046496975.1 Desulfobacteraceae bacterium
GGCAAAAAAAGCCGAAGAGGAACGAATCGCAGAGGAAAAACGTATTGCCGAAGAAGAAGCCAGAAAGGCCGAAGAGGCCCGCATTGCAGAAGAAAAACGCATAGCCGAGGAAGAGGCAAAAAAAGCTGAAGAGGAACGAATCGCAGAGGAAAAACGTATTGCCGAAGAAGAGGCCAGAAAGGCCGAAGAGGCACGCATTGCAGAGGAAAAGCGCATAGCCGAGGAAGAGGCAAAAAAAGCCGAAGAGGAACGAATCGCAGAGGAAAAACGTATTGCCGAGGAAGAAGCCAGAAAGGCCGAAGAGGCCCGCATTGCAGAGGAAAAACGCATAGCCGAGGAAGAGGCAAAAAAAGCCGAAAAAACAATGCAGGTGATTCGAGAGATTGCCGAAAAAGAGGCCGAAGAGGTTAAAACTGCAGAACTGGCACAGACCAACGAAGCAGACTCCCCCCCTGCTTCAGCAGATGATAAACCCATGAACAAAAATCTTGTGGCAGCCGGCATCTGCCTTTTGTTCATTATCGCCCTCATACTCAATGCCAGCATTGCCAACTCAAAAAAGTTTTACATCCAGGAGACTAGCCAGGGCGTCGAGATTCTCAAGGGCAATTTTTCCCCCATCAGCAAAACCAGGATTGCACTGCTCAAAGGAGCAGACATTTCAGGAAAAACAGAAGAGGTTTACACAAAAAACCAGGTTCTGCCCATACCATTCCACTTTTACCTTGACAAGGCAGATGAACTGTTAAAAACCCCAAATAATACTGCTTTCCCAAAAGCCCTGGATCTGGTAAACAAAGCGGCTCTGTATGCATCAACCGTTCAGGACAAAGAGCTGATATTGGCCTACCAGGATTCAATCATCAAAGCCCTGAACGGCAAAGACGATACTCCGGTAACCATCCCGGCCAGGGAAGCGCCGGTCTCACCCGACGCAAAAACAAAAGCCGCAGAAGCATCTCAAAATTAGGCCGCCGGAAATAATGCGATCCGCTATTATGATCAGACCCGATCATTTTCATGGGGGTGATAGAGCATAAAAAGGTTCTGCTCCATCACCCCCATTACCCTCCAGAAAGGGCCGATGGATGTCCCATAAAACATTTTTTTTGATTCAACACTGCTCATAAATTTCAAATCTTGTTTCAGCATCTGTCAATGCAGCGATTCTCTCCTGAACATCGCTTCTCTCTTTGCTTACAAGCCACCTGCTCCAGTCATCAATGCTCTGCCACCTGCTGATAACGAGATACTCGTCAGGGGAATCCACCCTTTTCAGTGTCTCGCCTCCGATATACCCCTGCTGCTGGGTGGCCAGGGTCCTCATTTTTAAAAAAAGGAGATTCAATTCATTTTCCTTTGCCTTGGCAATCTTTCGCTTAATCAACACTTTAATGGTCATGTGTCCCTCCCTTTTCTTGAGATTAACCCAGCCTTGGAAACCCCTATTCCGTGAACTCTTGCCCGGAATCACCTTCCAGTGCTGAGAAGTTAAATGTGAAACACAACCCGGTTTTTATGTTTTTTTGCAATTTTTGATTGACTCATGGCGATTAATGATGTATAAAACTTTCCATCATTGGGTGATCGTCCAACGGCAGGACAGCGGACTCTGACTCCGTCAATCTAGGTTCGAATCCTAGTCACCCAGCCATTAAACATTGAAAAGGGGATCAGATTGAAAAATCTTGATCCCTTTTTGTTTTTCTCTCCACCCGATAAAAACGGTAGAGCAGGACACTTTCGTGATCATAACTCCGGCCATGCCGGCGATCGGGAAAATTGGAGTGCGTTGCTCAATGATTACGATTTTCGGGCTTGGTCATAACATCGGCCATCCTGGGGTGGGGTCAGGCTTTCGTTATTAACATTATCGGGTAGTTTATGGTTTTGATTGTGCTTTCTGTCCGATAACGTCAATAACAAAAGCCTGACCCCGTTGGCCCGCCAAATGTGACGAGTGGCAGATGTTATGACCAAGCCCCAATTTTCAGTCAACATGGAAGGTCTGATTTACGTCTTGATATCAGTATACATGATTGTTATGCGGATGAAAACCTAAAAAAAAATTATCCAGACCAATGGCTGAGCGTTTGGTGAATGCAAACAGAGGTGCGTATGAAATACTCAGAGGCAAAACAGGCAGAGAAGAGAAGAGCATTACAGGATGTATCAGAAACGGTGTAACGGTGTGGCAGGTCATGGAGATCGTACTTTACGAACTTGCCGATACCGGGGCAAAAAAAGTGTACGACCCAGCCACGGGGTTTCGCCTCCTTGAGCCTTAATTGCCGGTTAAATTGCAGGGTGATTGACTACTGGAGATATTTGATGGCTGCAACCACAAGACCGCCGACAGTAAGAGTAAGACCAAAAGACCACCGCATAAAACTGTCAAAACGACTGTTCATCTGCTCAAACCTTTTGTCCACCTGTTCAAACCTTTTGTCCACTTGTTCAAAGCGTTTGCCCATCTGCTCAAAGCCCTGCTTCATCAAATCCCGCTGGTTCTTTAACTCCTCTTCCACCCGAACCATACGTTCACGGAGTTCAATTTCATACACCTGGGGAGGCTTAGCCAAACTCTGCTCTCCCAGCCATTCTCCCATATGCTGCCGCACATATTTACCAATGGCTTCAAAATCTTCCTGGGCTAATGGCATTTATATCTCTCCTTAATTTTGAGCATTTGAACTTCAACAGAAAACTTCAGGCCGCTTTCTTTGAAATCCATCGCTTTAATCATTCTGCCGGCGCAATGGGGTGGGGTTGCCCCGCCAAATGTGACGAGTGGCCGATGTTATGACCAAGCATCTCTTGTCAAGTGTATATAAATAAGATAGCACCCCCTCCGATATGTGTCAACAAAGGCTATTCCCCTTAGCAATTCAAATTTTGATTGTCCACTATTTAGGCCTGGGCTGCTCCCCCCAGCACTTCCGGATTGACACAGTGGGGCATTTTCCCTGTCTGATAAAAGGCGATTATGTTTTTGGCGGCAAGCATAGACATCTCGTTTCTGGCCTCATGTGTGCCGGAACCGATATGGGGCAGAACAGAGACGTTTTCCATGGTCAACAGGGGGTTGTTTTTATCCATGGGTTCGGGGTCTGTCACATCCAGACCTGCCCCCCGGATTTCCCCGTTTTCAAGGGCGTGGATCAGATCCGGTTCGTTGTGAACAGGCCCCCTGGCCGTATTGATAAAAATAGCGCTTGTTTTCATTTTCTCAAACGCCTGCTTGTCGAAAATTCCCCGGGTGTCATCCGTAAGAACGCTGTGAACCGAGAGGATATCGCTGTTTTCCAGCAGCTCATCAAAGGAGACAAACCGGGCAGAAAGCTCTTTTTCAGCCTCCCGGGACCGGGTTCTGCTGCAGTAGAGAATATCCATGCCGTAGGCGCCTTTACAGCGCTGGGCCATTTTCATACCGATTCTTCCCAGTCCAAAAATCCCCAGGGTTCTGTTTTTCAACTCCATGCCAAGGTGGCCCTTAGGCCGGAAAAACCCCCATTCCCCTTTTAAAATGGTCTTGTGAAGG
>JAWOGI010000183.1:0-13132 GCA_046496975.1 Desulfobacteraceae bacterium
CAAACGTATAGAGATCATACAATGATTTTTTGATCAATAGAAAGGGAGGACGTGTTGGTTGGAGGCACATTCTGCATT
Organism: Desulfobacteraceae bacterium; assembly: GCA_046496975.1. Lineage (GTDB taxonomy): Bacteria > Desulfobacterota > Desulfobacteria > Desulfobacterales > Desulfobacteraceae > DATFJZ01. The sequence continues at coordinate 79 of JAWOGI010000183.1, forward strand.
ATCAATTTTTAAACCAAGCAAAAACACTGCATTTACCTGGTAACTTTTAAAATTTTCCATGCCCTTATAGCAAACAAAAAAACGAGCTTGGTCATAACATCGGCCACTCGTCACATATGGCGGACCAACGGGGTCAGGCTTTTGTTATTGACGTTATCGGACAGGAAAGCGCAATCAAACAACAAAGCACACGAAAATGTTAATAACGAAAGCCTGACCCCACCCCACATAAAAAACAAATAAAGTGTTCCGCATTTTATTTTGAGGCGGGACACAGGGCACAGCCCTGCATCCCGTTGAACTGCTGATTATTCGATCTCGGCCAGCACGGCGTCCTTTGAAACGGAATCGCCGGCGCCAAACCCGATGCTCTTGATCACCCCGTCCTTGGGTGCGGGGAGGGAGTTTTCCATTTTCATGGCTTCAAGCACCACCACCGTGTCTCCGGCTTTGACGCTCTCCCCCACGTTTTTATTGTATTTTATGATCATGCCGGGCATGGGGGCCTTGATGGGGGTACCACCACCGGCAGCAGGGGCCGGCGACGGTGCCGGAGCAGGCTTTTCAGCGGCGGGTGCCGGGGCTGCCGCAGGAGCTGCCGGTGCCGGTGCCGGTTTCGCCGCAGAAGGCGGTGGTGGCACCCTGGTTCCCTGGGAAGTGGCAGGAACCGGACCTGCGGGCTGGGCCTGAGCCGGGGGCTGTTCAGGCTGCTGTGCCGGCTGGGCATAGGCAATCACCGGTGAACCGCCCACCTCGTCAACCCCCACTTCAAAATATTCATCTTCAATGAACACGTTAAAGGTGCGGAGGTTCTCGCTCTTTTCAGGAGCGCAGTCCAGGCAGGTTTTCTCGACAAGCTCGCCTGCCTTTGCCTTTTTCACAAGCTCCTCCTGTTTTGCAACATCCTCAAGACAGATCGCCTTGCAGGAATCGGGCACCTCTTCTTTGCCGTATTTGCGCATGAGATACTTCTTGCCTGTCACGGGAAAGAGGGCGTAGAGGATCAGGTCATCCTGGTCAACGGCAAGGTCGCCGATCTCCTCTTTGGCCTTTTCAAGCTCCGGTTCCAGCACCTCGGCCGGCCTGCAGGTGATGGGCTTTTCTCCCCTGTCATACCCTTTCAGGGCTTTCTTCTGGATCTCGGGATCAACGGGAACGGCGGTCTTGCCGTAGAGCCCGTAACAGAGGTCCTTGACCTGGGAGGTTATCATCTTGTACCGGTCATCCTTGTCGTCGAACAGAACATTGTTCACCGTCTGGGTCCCCACAATCTGGCTGGTGGGGGTCACCAGGGGCACCTGGCCGAGTTCTTTTCTCACCTTGGGCAGCTCTTCAAACACCTCGTTGATCCGGTCCACGGCATCCATCTCCCGCAGCTGGTTCACCAGATTGGAGAGCATGCCGCCGGGGGTCTGGTGCAGCAACACATTGATATCGATCACAGAGACCTTGGTATCGTCGAGGATCTGCTTGTATTTGGGCAGTATCTCCTTTTCCAGGATCTGGTTGATATCACCCAGGGCCTTGATGTCAAACCCCGTGTCCCGGTTGGTTCCAAGCAGGCTCATGACAAGGGGCTCCACAGCAGGATGGGAGGTTCGATAGGCATAGGGAGAGAGGCAGGTGTCGATGATATCCACCCCGGCCTCCACCGCCTTGAGATGGGTCATGGGAGCCATGCCAGAGGTGAAATGGCTGTGCAGGTGGATCTTTGGCGATACACTCTCTTTCAGGGCCTTGATCAGCTCATAGGTGTCATAGGGGGCCATGAGTCCTGCCATGTCCTTGATGCAGATGCTGTCGGCCCCCATGGCCTCAAGCTCCTTTGCCTTCTTTATGTAGTAGTCAAGGGTGTACACCTCCCCGCCCATGCGGGGTTCTGTGAGGGAGTAGCAGATGGAGCCCTGGAAATGCTTGCCGCACTGCTTGATAACCGGCACCACTGCCTCGAAATTCCGATAATCGTTCAAGGCGTCAAACACCCGGAACACGTCCATGCCGTTTTCCGCAGCCCTGCTGACAAAGGCCTCGGCAACGTCATCGGCATAGTTGCGGTACCCCACCAGGTTCTGTCCCCGGAGCAGCATGGAAAACGGGGTTTTTTTAAAATAGCGCTTGAGGGTCCTGATCCGCTCCCAGGGATCCTCGTTGAGATAGCGGTGCATGGTATCAAAGGTGGCCCCTCCCCACATCTCCACGGCCCAGAAACCGATCTCGTCCATTTTTTCCGCCACAGGGATCATGTCTTCAGTACGGCCCCTGGTGGCAAACAGCGACTGATGGCCGTCCCGCAGGGAGAGGTCCTCTATCAGAAGAGGATTTTTTGCCGCTGGCCGCTCTTTTTCATATCTCATATCACACATTTCTATCTTGCCATGTTCCATCATTTTTTCTCCTGTAAATCAGCTGACCCTTGACAGCTTGAGATCCCGGCACCTTGACCCGGATCGGGATCCCACCCGGATTTGTCAACTAAAAAAAAGCTGAGTTATTGTTTAAACGCACGCATCTGCATCATGGTACGAATCTGCATCAAATCACTCCTGCCGCAGCTGCCCCAGATATTGGGCGCTGGTGTTTTTCCGGCCGGCTCTTGTTCCTCCCCTGGCAGGCCGTCACCGGCCTGGGCGGCAAAACAGGCAGCCTCTTCCTCTGTTTTGATATATGTAAAAACCGCTGCGGTCACTGCAGCACGCTTTTTCCTCTCCATGGTCATAAACACACCCCTTAATTCAACCTTCTGAGTTGCCAGTTTACAGATGATTAAAGCATCGGTCAGAAAGTTGAGCCCTTTAAAATAAACAATCGGATTAAACAGGAATATTGCCGTGTTTTTTGGCCGGCCGCATCTCCCGCTTGGTGGACAAAGCTTTGAGGGCGTCAACAAGACGGCTTCTTGTTTCTGCAGGCCTTATTACGGCATCCACATATCCCCGGCTGGCCGCGCAATAGGGATTGGAAAAGATCTTTTCATACTCTGCTATCTTCTCTTTTCTCGTCTCTGCCGGATCATCGGCATTTTTGATCTCCTTTGCGTGTATGACATTGGCAGCACCGGAAGCCCCCATGACGGCAATTTCCGATGTGGGCCATGCAAAGGCCATGTCGGCCCCGAGGTGTTTTGAACACATGGCAAGGTAGGATCCCCCGTAATCCTTGCGGGTGATCAAGAGCAGCTTGGGAACCGTTGCCTCGGAATAACACCAGAGCAGCTTGGCCCCGTGCCGAATAATGCCGTTCCACTCCTGATCGCTCCCCGGCAGGTATCCCGGGACATCGGCAATGGTGAGCATGGGGATGTTAAAGGCATCGCAGAACCGGATAAACCGGGTGGCCTTGTCCGATGCATTGATGTCCAGGCAGCCGGCAAGGTAATTGGGCTGGTTGGCGATAATGCCGATGGTTCTGCCGTCCATCCTGGCAAAGCAGATCACCATGTTTTTTGCGTAGTACTCGTGGGGCTCAAAATAATCTCCGTCGTCAACAATGGAGGTGATCACATCCTTTATGTCGTAGGACTGGTTGGGGTTGTCCGGGATGAGGGTGTCAAGAAAGTCTTCCATGCGGTGGGGGTCGTCCCCGGTATCGGCATGGGGAGGGTCTTCCATGTTGTTTGACGGGAGAAAAGAGAGCAGTCTTCTGATCTGCTCCAGGGCGTGCTCATCGGAATCGCAGGCAAACTGGGAGACACCGCTTTTTTCATTGTGTGTCATGGCCCCGCCGAGCTCCTCAAAGGAGATCTCCTCGCCTGTCACCGACTTGATCACCTGGGGACCGGTGATAAACATGTAGCTTGTCTCCTTGACCATGAAGACCCAGTCTGTCATGGCGGGGGAGTAAACAGCGCCGCCGGCCGTGGGCCCCATGATGGCCGAAATCTGGGGAATCACACCGGATGCCGACGCGTTCCTGAAAAAGATCTCCCCGTATCCGGAAAGGGCGTCCACCCCCTCCTGTATCCTGGCTCCCCCCGAGTCGTTTATCCCCACCACCGGGCACCCTGCCTTGATGGCCATGTCCATGATCTTGCAGATCTTCTTGGCGTGCATCTCACCGAGACTTCCGGCCCTTGCCGTGAAATCCTGGGAATAGGCAAACACCACCCTTCCGTCAACCAGCCCGTGACCGGTTACAACACCGTCTGCCGGGATGTCCACATTTTCCATGCCGAAATTGACGCATCTGTGTGTCACAAACATATCAATTTCCCGGAATGTCCCCTGGTCGAAGAGAAGATCGAGCCTCTCCCGGGCGTTGAGTTTCCCCTTTTCCCGTCTTTTTTCCAGGGCTTTTTGCCCACCCATGTCAAGGATCTGCCGTTTCCGTTCCTGGAGCTCCTTGAGATTGTCTGCTGTAATTCCCATAATACCCACTATTCCTTATTTAAAATTGATGTAAACACGGCAAAGCCAAAGTATCTTACGGGTTCAGTGTAAACTTCCAGGCACAGAACCACTCTTCGGGATGATCATCCGGAGGGCATCCCACACATTCCGTTGTGATCCTGGAATCGATGGCTGCTGCAAAATAGGGATACTCCACAAGCCCGGCGGATTTACACGGATAATCGGGAAGCCCCTTTCGCTTTCTGGCATTCTGAACCCGGCACTCGTTCATTTCAAACACGAATGAATTGTCGTCAACATCCTTGATGGACTGCTTGTTGATCAAGGCATACATCCTGAAGGTGAGGGCTTTTTTCAACGCCTCAAGCCCGCCCTGCCGGGGAAGTTCAAGAAGCTCTTTTATTCGCCGGGCCTCAAAGGGAGAATATCGTGTCCAGCAGGTGTCATTGCACCGCTTGGCATCGTGCATGCCAAGCTCATTCTCCACGGCCTGGAACCATATCCCGTCACTGGCAAGCCAGTTTACCCCCATTTTTTCCAAAAGATCAACCAACTTCTCCCTGGACATCCCTTTTAAAACAGATGGAACGTTGTTGTCAATCTCAAACCCCAGGGTCTTGCCCAACCGCTTGAGCTGATTGTTGAAATTCACATCCCACACTTTGTTTTCGATCTCCATGGCCTTTTCGGTCCCCACCTGGTGCTCCACCTGGGCAAACCACTGGCCATAGTGAACAACCACACGCCGGAACGAATCAACAACCATCTTCAAAAGCATTTCCTTATCGGCGTTTTCAATACTGTTCATCTTGTCCATAACGTTGCAGCTCCTCTGTTTTTGGCATTTTTTTTCACTGGAGGCCTCCTTTTTTTACCCCTCATTTCCCAAAACGGCTTCCCTGCTGCCTGGCCGAACAAAAAGGGATCATTGATTCTCAAACCTCAGCTTTCAAAGCGGGGCAGACTTGAACGCTTGAGCCTTTCAGATGGATGGCTCTGATATTATTGATCGAGCGCTCAGTCAAATGATTTAATTTAAAAAAATTAAAATGTCAAGGCTTAGAGACAAATCCCAGCCGGGTTTGTCATGAACTTTTCATAAAAGCGCCCATAACGAAAGCCTGCCCCTTCCGTGAATGGCAGGTGTTATGATCAAGGCCCTAAAATTCTTGACACACCACGGCTGATACTGTAATTAATCCGTGATTTTATATTTTTTTCCCAGGCGGACTGCCCGGCTTTCCGGTCTGGACGCCGTATACCATGCGCGGGCTTGGTCATAACATTGCCTTACGGCAACGGGCAAGTTCAGCTCTGGCATATGGCTGTCTTTGAATATCACATGTTTTTTGATTAACACTAAAACAAGGCCATGCTTGCTAAAGCGAAACTCATATCCCAAACCTGAAGGATTGGGTTTCACGGCCTAGAGGCCATACTATGGGTAAAAAAACAGACATAAAACAGATCAGAAATATCGGAATCATGGCCCACATTGACGCGGGCAAGACCACTGTGACCGAGCGGATGCTCTACTACACGGGACGCTCCCATAAAATCGGAGAAGTCCATAACGGTGAAGCTGTCATGGACTGGATGGAAGATGAACAGAACCGCGGCATCACCATCACCTCTGCTGTCACCACCTGCCAGTGGAACAAAAACGAAATTCAAATCATCGACACCCCGGGCCATGTGGATTTCACCATCGAAGTGGAACGGGCACTGCGGGTTCTTGACGGAGCCGTGGGGGTCTTCTGCGCCGTGGGCGGGGTAGAGCCCCAGTCGGAAACCGTGTGGCGCCAGGCCGACCGGTACCAGGTGCCGAGGATCGCCTTTGTCAACAAAATGGACCGAACCGGGGCGGACTTTTTCAATGTCGTGGAGATGATCCGGGAAAAACTCAAGGCTGTACCCCTGATGCTTCAGATTCCAGTGGGCCGGGAGGAGAGCTTTACCGGTATCATTGACCTGGTCGAGATGAAACAGATCACCTGGAAGGATGAAACCCTGGGAGCGGAATACACCACTGAAGAGATCAACCCGGAACTCCTGGAACAGGCAGAAACGTACAGGGAAAAGCTGGTGGAAGCCCTGGCAGATGCCGACGATCACATCATGGAACGTTACCTCTCCGAGGAGACGTTATCCTTGAGCGAGATCTCGGCTGCCATCCGAAAAGTGACCCTGGAGAGGAAACTCGTCCCCGTGCTCTGCGGTTCTGCCCTGAAAAACAAGGGAATCCAGCCCCTGCTCAACGCCATTGCCTCGTTTCTGCCAAGCCCGTTGGACATTCCCCCGGTCCAGGCCATTCACCCGGAAACCGAAGAGATCCTTGAATATCCGGCAAAAAGATCCGCCCCCCTTGCCGCGCTGATTTTCAAGGTCTCCATGATCGAAGGAAGAAAACTCTCTTTTGCCCGCATCTACAGCGGCACCCTCACCGCCGGAACAGAGGTTTACAACCCCGGCCTGAATAAAAAAGAGAAACTCTCCAGGATTCTCAAGATGCACGCCAACAAGAGAGAGAGGGTAAACGAAGCCGCTGCCGGGGAAATCGTAGGCATTGTGGGATTGAAGAACTCTTCCACCGGCGAGACCCTCTGCTCGGAAAAAGAGCCCATACTGCTGGAGAAAATGGAGTTTGACAAGCCTGTTATCTCCATCGCCATTGAGCCCAAAACCCATGCAGACCAGGAAAAACTCGATGAGGTTCTCAAAAAATTCACCATCGAGGACCCCACCCTCAAGGTCAAGACCGACGAAGACACCGGCCAGATCATCCTCTCGGGCATGGGCGAACTCCACCTGGAAATCATCATCTCCAGGATGCTCAGGGAATTCAAGACAAATGTCAATGTGGGCAGCCCCCAGGTGGTCTACAGGGAGACAATGAACTCACCGGCAGCAGGCTCTGCCGTGTTCGAAAGGGAAATCTCGGGCAAGACCCATTTTGCAGAGGTGAGGCTTGAGCTCAAGCCCCTTCCCAGGGGGGAAGGAGTAAAATTCACCAACCAGGCTTCCCAGGAAAGCATTCCCGAAGAATTTGTTCCGGCCGTTGAAAAGGGGGTACGGGAGAGCCTTGAAAGCGGCAACCTCAAAGGGTTTCCCGTTGTGGACTCGGAAATTGTCCTCAAAGGCGGTTCGTTCAGCGACAGCAGTTCAGCCCTGGCCTTTTCCGTATGCGCCTCCATGGCGTGCCGGGAGGCCATGGAAAACGGCAGCCTTTCCCTGCTTGAACCCATCATGGAAGTTGAGGTGTTTGTTCCCGAGGCCTTCATGGGGGATGCCATTGCAGATCTCAACAGCCGGGGGGGGAAGATCGAATCCATCACAGCCAAGGCAGACATCCAGATCATCCACGCAACGGTCTCCCTTTCCAAGATGTTCGGGTACTCCACCGCCATCAGATCCGCCACCCAGGGGAGGGGAACATTCTCCATGCAGTTTGCCCGTTTTGATAAGGCATAGTGTATACTGGAGGGTAACAGGCTGTTGGCCGAAGTTATGATCGAGCCCTTTGATCAGAACACCGGCCATGCAAAGAAAGGGACGGGCCGGTATCAGTCGGCCCTGCCCCCTTTTCGGCATTTTTTAACAAGCAAGAGGGCTTTCTGTTTTTTTTCCGGATCGGAAAGGGTCTCAAGGCTCTTTTTAAGATGAAAACAGCTGTTTTTCAGATCCTCTCTCTGATGGTAGTAAAGCCCCAGGTAAAAATGGGACATTTCCCTGCTGCCCCTTTTACCGAAAATTTTTGCCATGTTGTAGTAGGCCCTGGGAAACTGGTCAATCTCCGTCTCAATGACCTTTGAGAAATCCTCTTCTGCCTGGTCCAGGCTGCCGGTTTCAAGGTGTGCCGTCCCCCGGTAATACCAGACAAGGGGTTTAATACCGGGAGAGGAATCAATGCCTGTAAAAATGGTCAACGCCTTCTGGTACTCTCCCTGGAGACAATAAATCCTGCCCATTTCAAAGAGCACCATGGGATCGAAATTCTTCACAGAGAGCGCCGTTTTCAAATGCTCCAGTGCTTTGTCCAACCTGGATTTTCTGGCAAGAACCAGGGCCATGCCGTAATGAACGGCTGGATTGTCCGGCTCTTCTTCCAGGAGGCCGGCCAGGCGCTGTTCGGTCTGATCTTTTTTACCGTACAGGCCGGCAAGGCGGTACTTGATCATCTCAAACCGGAAAAAATCAATTCCATGGTCCATGCCGTCGGGCTGGTAATGATCGTCGATCCAGGACTGGATCGAGACAATCCGCTCCTTGCTTCCCGGATGGGTCTTTAAATACCCGGGAATCTTGTCAGTGCCGTACCAGTCATTGGCCCTTATCTTTTCAAGGCTGGTCAGCAGACCCTCGGGGGAAAACGAGGCCTTTGCCGCATACACCAGCCCCTTCTGGTCGGCCTCGGTTTCGTTCTCCCTGCTGAATGCCAGCATGGTGGACTGACCGGCGGCGGCAGATCCCACCATCACACCCTGGGCCATATCCCCTCCCCCGGACGCTCCCATGAGAACACCGGCCAGCATGCCGGCAAGGGTTCCGATATTGACGAGCTTTGACCTGTCGATCATCTGGGAAACATGGCGGCACACGGCATGGCCTGTTTCATGGGCAAGGATGCCGGCAAGCTCATCCACATTGTCAAGGGAAGTGATCAGGCCCCTGTTGATGAAAATATTGGCCCCGGGGCCGGCAAAGGCGTTGAACTGCTCCTCGTTGATGATTTTAAAGGAAAAATCAAAGGGCTGGGGAGGAACCTGGGCTGTGATGTTTCTTCCAATTTCTGAAATAAAACTGGCAGCCAGGGGGTCGTTGATAACGGGTTTGTGTTTTTTTATTTTGGCCAGAAACTCTTTTGCCAGCTCTTTTTCCTGGCTGACGGAGATGGCCGAGGCGGAACCGGGGAACAGAAGTGTTGTGACAACAAAAACAATCATTGCAGCTCTTTTAAATCTTGCACAGCCCATACCATTTTTCCCGATTACTGGTTTTCACACAAAGGGCACAGGAAAAGTGGATCGTCCTGTGCCGTTCAACCCCTTTTTTAAGATTGTATACACTTTTCAGGTTCTGGTCAAGGCTGTGGCAAACACTGCAGTGTGTGAGGGGTCAGGCCTGACCCCGTTGTCTTTGACCAAGCCCCAAAAACTCAACGCTTGTCACGTCACGCAAAATTTTATACAATGCCCATGGGCAGGATTGCAGGATGCTTACAGCTAAGGACAGAGCCCAGGACACTAAGCCAAGTGTGAATAATAGACCTTGATCAAATCCTGCAGTTCCTTTGGTCGAGGTTTGATCATTGATTATTGGAATTTGAGATTTATTTGTTTTATAAGAAAGCCTTCAGTAATCAGTACTCAGTTATCAGCTTCCAGTAAATTCCTGCTGGTTACTGATGGCTGATGGCTGACGGCTGATGGCTGACGTATGATGATATCAAAAGGGTATGACAATTTATGAGCGACAACAGGACCGTCTATTTTAACAACACCTTCATGCCCAAAAAAAGGGTGCACATCTCCCCCGATGACAGGGGGTTTCTCTTTGCAGACGGTGTGTATGAAGTGATAAGGGCATACAATGGCACTCTTTTTCAATTGGAGGCCCATTTTAAACGGCTTGAACGAAGTCTTGATGAATTGAGCCTCAATTTTACAGACCTGGAAGGATTAAAAAAAGCATGCCACCGTCTCATCAGGGAGAACAGCCTTGAGAACCGGGATGCCCTGCTCTATATCCAGATCACAAGGGGAGTGGCGGAAAGAACGCACACCTTCCCGGCCCCGGAGGTTCCGGTCACCGTGTATGCATCGGCATCTGCCTTTCAAGCCGATCCTGAAAAGCAGAAAAACGGAGTCAGTGTGATAATTCGGCCTGACATCCGGTGGAACAGGTGCGACATAAAGACCATCTCTTTACTGCCCAATGTGATGGCATGCGAGGGGGCACACCAGCAGGGCCATTATGAAACCGTCATGGTGAGAAACGGCGCTGTCACCGAAGGTACCCGCACCAATTTCTGCGCTGTTTTCAATGATGTGCTGTACACTCACCCCGAATCCAACAACATCCTCTCCGGCGTCACCCGGAAAGTTGTGCTGGAACTGTGCCGGGAAAAGGGAATAGCGGTAAACGAGACCCCTGTGCTGGAATCAAGACTGGCAAATGCCGACGAAATGTTCCTGGTCGGCACAACACCGGAAATTATGCCGATTGTCCGCTTCAATGGAAGTTCCGTGAAAAACGGGCTTCCCGGCCCCGTAACCATGAAACTTCAGCGGGCATTCAAGCGGAGGGTAAATTAGCCTTTAGCTATTGACAGTTAGCCCTCTGCCTGCCTTCATGCTTTGTTGTGCCCCCAGGGCATGGCCGTTATATGAAAGTCGTGTAATCCCGGCAGCCGATTCGGGGTATTGCCCTACGCTCATGGAGCCAAGGCTCCTCTTCGAGTCACGCAGCCCGTCCATGGGCTGCTCCGAGGTGAGCGGCAGCTGTTTAGAGCATCCATGCTCACAGCTACCGCTCAAAACCGCTACGGACAAAACCCCGAATCGGCTGCCTCTGCATCGGACTTTCATGCTTTGTTGTGCCCGCAGGGCATGGCCGTTATACGGACGGCCGGAAAGAGAAGCCAGATGGTGGACAGTGTTATTTTTGACTGCCCAATATCCTGGCGAGCACATACTGAAGAATACCGCCTTTTTTATAGTAGGCAATCTCCACATCGGTATCGAGCCTTGAAATCACCTTGAAAGTCACAACATCCCCGTCTTCCTTAACGGCGTTAACGGTAAGTTCCCCCGAAGGTTTCATATCGACAAGCCCCTGGATTTCAAAGGTTTCATCGCCCTTTATCCCCAGCTGCTCCCATGATGTCTCCTTGAGCACCAGGGGAAGAACCCCCATGCCCACAAGATTGCTTCGGTGTATCCTCTCAAAAGAAGCGGCAATAACCGCCCTGACCCCCAAGAGGGAAGTTCCCTTGGCGGCCCAGTCCCTGGAGGAACCGGTTCCGTACTCTTTTCCCCCCAGGACGACAAGGGGGATCTGCTCCTTTTTATACGCCATGGCGGCCTGGTAAACTGAAACACTCTTTTTTTCGGGAAATTTTACGGTAAAACTGCCCTGGTCCGGCACAAGTGCGTTTTTGATCCGGATATTGGCAAAGGTGCCCCGCATCATCACCTCATGGTTTCCCCTTCGTGACCCGTAGGAGTTGAAGTTTTCAGGGAGAACCCCGTTGTCCACAAGGTATTTCCCCCCGGGATATGCTTCAGGAATGGCGCCTGCCGGGGAAATATGATCCGTTGTCACGGAATCCCCCAGAAAGAGAAGAACCCTTGCCCCCTTCAGCTCCCCCGGTTCAGCAGCGTCAAGAAAGAAGTTTTCAAAAAACGGGGGTCTCCTGATGTAAAGGGAATCTTCGTCCCAGTCAAAGGTTTTGCTCTCCGGTATGTCAAGGTCTTGCCAGAACCGGTCCCCCTGAAAGATTTCCCCATACTGGGAAGAAAAATCGTCCGGAGAGAGATGGCGGCTCATCAACTCCTGGATGTCTTTGGTTTCCGGCCAGATGTCGGCCATGAAAACCGGATTTCCGTGATCATCGTACCCCAGGGGATCCGAGGTAAGATCGACGTCCATCCGTCCTGCAAGGGCGTACATGATCACAAGAATAGGGGACATGAGGTAATTTGCCTTGACACTCTGGTGAATCCTCGCTTCGAAATTTCTGTTGCCGGAGAGTACCGCCGCCACCTTGAGATCTTTTTCTGCGACGGCTTTTTCAATCTCCGGGGCCAGGGGACCGCTGTTTCCGATGCAGGTGGTGCATCCAAACCCGGCAACATGAAATCCCAGGGCTTCCAGGTAGGGCATCAGGCCGCTTTTTTCCAGGTATTCCACAACAACCTTGGACCCCGGGGCCAGGGAGGTCTTGACAAACCAGGGAACCCTGAGTCCCTTTTCAACGGCATTTTTCGCCGCAAGCCCCGCCCCCATCATCACAAAGGGGTTGGAGGTGTTGGTGCAGGAGGTCAAGGCGGCTATCACGATGCTTCCCGTATCAAGCTCCGACGGTTTTCCCCCTGTTCTTCCGTCAAACGCCTTTGCAAAAAAGTCTTTGACATCACCGAGGAGGATATTGTCCTGGGGTCTTGATGGGCCTGCCACACAGGGAGCCGCGTCTCCAAGGTCAATGTCAATGGTTTTTGAGAAGTCGATTCTCTCCTGGCCCTGGTAAAACAGGGAGCACTCCCGGCAGTAAGCTTCAACACGCCTGGCCGTATCCTCCCTGGCCGTCATTTTCAGATAATCAATGGTTTTGGCATCAATGGGAAAGAACCCCACGGTGGCCCCGTATTCCGGGGCCATATTGGCGATTGTGGCACGATCCGTCAAAGAGAGATTCTCCATGCCCGGCCCTGTGAATTCGACAAATTTTTCAACAACATTCTCCTGCCTCAGAACACCGGTGATGAGCAGGACAAGGTCCGTTGCCGTCACCCCGTCGGCCGGCCGGCCGACAAGGTTGACCCCCACAACCTCGGGAAGGTTCATGAAATAGGGCTGCCCGAGCATCACCGCCTCGGCCTCAATTCCCCCGACTCCCCAGCCGAGCACGCCGAGGCCGTTGATCATGGTGGTGTGGGAATCGGTCCCCACCAGGGTATCTGGATAGGCAGCTGTGATTTCCCCTTTTG
>JAWOGI010000253.1:0-5219 GCA_046496975.1 Desulfobacteraceae bacterium
CAAGAGACAAGAGACAGGATACTGCCTCATTTACGTTTCATGATTTGCACAACACGGGGTCGCTCCATGCCGGTTAGAGTGGAAAGTTTCTGCCTGGCCCGGGGGCGGTGAAGCAGGATCAAATTTTCAGGAAAAGAAGACATTGGAAACAGAACCATTGAAACAGAAGACGCAACGTCCTGCAACGGAAGAAAAGCCCACCCTGGCAGAAGAGGAGGCCGGCAGGGACGACCAGGTCCGGCAGACCGAACCTCTGCATCTCTTTTTTGCTGATCAGGCCATGGCCGCCTGGGTTGAAATCCCGGAAAGCAGAAAAAACACCGTTGATCTGTCAGAGGTCAAAAAGCTGCTTGACCGTTACGGTGTGGTGCACGGCATTTACAGCGACCCGGTGCTGAAAACTCTCCTGGACGGCAATTACCACCGGTTTATGGCAGCGGCTGCCACCTTCCGTCTCGATCCAGCAGCGTGTTCCCGGACCGTTTTTTTTGAACAGAAAGCCCGAGGAACAACGATGAAAAAAGGGGAAACCATGGCGGCTTTGACCCCGGAGGCAGACAAGCATCCCGGGGAGTGTTTGAAAATTGAGGATGTTTTCGGCAGAATCCGGGAACAATCCTTGACCGGAATGAAGTTTTTTCCCGTTTTCAGGTGCGGACAGGGAGCAAGGGTCTCCAGGGACAGCCTCAAGGTGGTGGCCGGCAAAAGCGGCATGCCATGGATCTCCATTGAAGGCCGGTTTTACGTTTTTCCTCTTCTCAATGTGCTGGAAGATGCCGACATGAGGTTTGGCAGAATTCAGAGCTTTTCCTCTGTTAATATCTCAGGGGTGCTCACCGGAGCCTATCCTCTCCAGGTCGGACGGCTCAGGGCCAAGGAGCTGAGAGACGCTGATGTGGAGGCCATTGACGACATCCGGGTGGAGATCGGCATCACCAACTCGAAAATCATAACCCAGGGCAGTGTGCGTGCCAGATATATCCGCAACTCAACCATCGAGGCCTTTGGGGATGTGGAGGTTGACCATGAAATCATCGATTCCAGGATTATTGTCAGCGGCCGGTGCCGATCGCTGAAGGGAAAAATCATTGCTTCAAAAATTTCAGCCAAACAGGGGGTGACGGCCCGGGGCATCGGCAGCGAGGTGGCAGAACCTTCCGTGATCAGTGCCGGTCGGGAGGATCATCTGATCCTGGCGGGTGCCAGAATAGACATGGCGGTTGACGCAGCAGAGCAAAAGCTTCGACGCATGGAAAACGAGGAAAATGAAGTGGCCGATGCCATACAGACCCTTTTTAAAAAAATGGTGGAGCTCAAGCTTTTTTACGACCAGCTGACCCAAAAAAAAGAGAAGCTTCAGCAGATAGTCGATGGCAGAGAGGCATTGCCAGATGAAAAGACCCTTGAAAAACATGCCAAGACCTTCCAGGCCCTCGAATCGCTTGAAAAAAAAGCAGCGTCAACCATCTCTTCGTTAAAGGCGTTGAACCGGGACAAGAAAGCCGGGGAGAACCGTCGCAGAACCATACAGAAAAACATAAAAAACATCCGTGCCGGGGTGGAAAGTAAAGTGATGGTGCTTGCCATGGACAGGGCTGAACTGTTTCAATATGCCCGGGAGAAGAGACCGGTTCCTCAAATTCAGGTGACCGGACCCATTGCCGGCGGCACGGTTTTCAAAGGGCTTTTCAGTTCCCTGACCATCAGGGACGGGGATAAAAACGTCACCATCGCAGAAGAGGGAGCAGACCTTCGGCTGATCCGTCCTGGGTAACAGAAAAAAATAGCAGCTCTCCTACCCTGTGACAGATTCGAGTTTTTCCTCTTCTTCCTTGCATTGAAGACATTTTGTCGTCACCGGCCGGGCTTTGAGCCGTTTTATTGAGATGTTCTGCCCGCAGAGTTCACAAATACCGTAGGACCCCTCTTCGATCCGTTCCAAAGCATTCCTTATCTTATTGATCAGTCTGTTTTCCCGGGTTCTTATGTTCAGTTTAAAGGTTTGATCCGCATGCTGCCACGCCCGGTCAAGGTGTTCAATCTCCCTGACATTTTGTTTGACAAGCTCAGAAATCGTCTGATCTGCCTGGGATTGCAATTCCTCCAGGCGGTTGGTCAACAGCTGTTTAAAGTCGTTTATTGTCCTGGTGTCCATGGGTACCTCCTGTGAACCAAAAACGGCAGGCTTGCCCGGGGCAGAGGACCCGGCAGCGTTCTGCCGGGTCCATCCGTCCTTTTCCTGTTATTGGGCTTTGACCTCGATCTGTCTTGGTCTGGCCCTTTCAGCCTTTGGCAGGGTAAGATGGAGCACGCCGTTTTTGAGCGTGGCATCTATCTTTTCCTGATCTACGACTTCAGAAAGGGTGAACTGGCGGTAATATCGACCGATTCCATATTCGTACAACAACACCTCTTCATCGTCGGCTTCCGGTAAACTGACATCACCGGTAAGGGTAAGAGTGTTGTCCCTGAGATCAATGGTCAAGTCCTCATTTTTTACACCGGGCATGTCCCCGATGAGGAATATGCTCTCTTCGGTTTCAAAGATATCAACTGCCGGCGTAAAGATAACACCGGGTTTTGTCTGTTCTGCAGCAGAGGCTGCTTCCTGTTTGTTTCTCACCTGCATTTCCTTTGATTCGCTCATGGGGTCCTCCTTTCTTAGCTTACCGTTATCTGCCTTGGTTTGTGTGTTTCGGATTTTGGCAGGGTGACGGTGAGGATACCGTTGTTCAGCCCGGCCACGATATTATCTAGGTCAATGGCATCGGGAAGGTCGATTATTCTGGAGAATTTCCCCGTCTGTCGTTCCCTGCGGTGATATTTAACCGTCTCCCCGGGCTGGGGTTTTATCTCTCCTGAAATGGACAGACTCTTTCCGTCTGCCTGAATGGAGAGATCCTCGGTTACCAGCCCGGGGAGTTCTGCGCGAACATAGTAGTTTTCCTTGTTTTCACTGAGGTTCAGTGCCGGAAAAACGCCTGCCATTTTGTCTGTTCGACCCTGTTCTCCTCCAACGCCCTTACTGAGCCGTTCCATCTCCTGTCGTATACGTTCCAGCTCGCTGAAAGGGCTTCTCCAGCCAAATGCCGGTGTGTTGAAAAATCTTCTTGCGATCATTGGTTTACCTCCTCATTTCTAATGTTTGTTGGATTGGGGCTTGATCATAACATCTGCCACCCTTGGGCGGGGTCATGACCGAAGTTATGGTCAAGCCCTTCTATTCCGCCGGTTGTACCGGGTATTTCTGGTGATGACCGGTGTTCTGTCCCATCATGCAGAGGGTTTGATGTCTATGCTTCTGGCGCTGGACCGGGGTATTTCCCTGCGGGGGATGGTAATGGTCAGCACCCCGTCTTTAAAACCGGCTTCGATGGTGTCCTGGTCTGCATCTTCCGGAAGGTTCAGTACCCGCTGGAATGAGCCATAAGAGCGCTCAACCGTATAATACCCCCCATCCTTGTTTTCCTTCTCCTGCTTTTTTTCCCCGCGTATGGTCAGGGTATCGTTCACTACTTCCAGGGAGACATCGTTACGATCAACACCTGGTACCTCAACAGAGATCGTGTAGTCGTTTTCCGAGGCTGAGATGTCAAGGGTCGGTTTCAGAACCTGATCGGAAAAATTGCCCCATTCGCCTGGAAACCCCGAACCGAAACGGCTCATCATCGTGTCCACCATTCTGTCGAAGTCCTGGTGCAACTGCGCAAAGGGGCTGTGAGCCGGATGCAGTGAAGATTTTCCCACGGCTTGCTGGACGGGGAGCGTGCTTCCAGTGGTTTCGTCTTCTTTTTTCAGCCAGTTCCAAGGTGCTAATTTTCTCATATCCATGGTTAACCTCCTTTTTTTATTCATTTTTTAGCTATTGTGTCCAAAGGATGACTGTTTTCAGGGCTTGATCATAACCTTGTACCACTGTTTTTCATGGCCAATGTTGTTTTCAAGGCCTTCTTCATCAAGTCTGGACAGTTGAATTTATCTCTATTACTATTAATGATGTTATATAGAGAGTAATGGCTGTTTTTCTGCTGTCAAGGGATGAGATGATTTTTTTTGTAAATTTGAGGAAAGACCGTTCAAGTCTCAGTGGTCGTTGGATGGGACAAGGGGGGGGGATTCAGTTGGCGGGCCAACGGGGTCAGGCTTTTGTTATTGACGTTATCGGACAGAGAACCACAATCAGAGCATAAAGCACACGATAATGTCAATAACGAAAGCCTGACCCCACCCCAAAGTGGCCGATGTTAGGACCAAGCCCTTATTTGGGAACAGGGGGCTGGGTTACGAACTCCTGCCCTCCTCCCTTTGTGCTCTTTGGCGGGCGGCCCGGGGTGTCCGATACCAGGCTGGTTTCCACGCCAGGGGCTTCAAATCGGTAGCCCAGCATGGCAACCACATTCTCATACTTCATCATGATCTCTTCACGGCTGTTGCCCGGAACGTCAATGATGCAATACCTGTAGCTTTCCGGGTTGTGCTTGAAATCGGAAAGGCTGGCATTCTCGTGAACCAGGTTCCTTATACACACCTCGGGGTATTTCAGCATCACTTCATCATAGGCGATCTGGGTGGGGGTGTGCAGAATTCTGGCATCGGAAAAAGCGTGCAGCTCAAAATTGTAGCAGTATTCAAACCGCTGTTCCGTGGAGGCTGTATGGGCAGGTTTTACCCCCACGGCAATGTCGCAGAGCATTTTTAAAGGGTCAAATCCAGTCACCGACTCGATGGTTTTGGCAAACTGAAAGGCGATCCGGCTGTTGACTTCGATCAC
Source organism: Desulfobacteraceae bacterium (assembly GCA_046496975.1). Classification (GTDB taxonomy): domain Bacteria; phylum Desulfobacterota; class Desulfobacteria; order Desulfobacterales; family Desulfobacteraceae; genus DATFJZ01. Next base: position 4,772 of record JAWOGI010000253.1, read on the forward strand.
TTTAAAGGTGTCATTTTCTTCATCCGCCCTGAGTTCCACGTTAAAAAAGCTGTTGTCGATTCCCAGCGCCGGGATGAGGATGCTCAGGTTGTCTTTGATGGCTTCTTCGAGTTTGGCAGAAAAGTGGTAGGGGAATTCATGGTGACTGAAACTGTTGGTTCTGGGATAAAATTCGGCCTTGGTAATGCCGAAGAAAAAGACTTCGCCCCTGCAGATATAGCCGTCCATGGTGACCTGGTTGCCCGATATGAACTCTTCACAGAGAAAACTGTTGCAGGTGGCAATGTTCAGGGCGTCATGGTACTTGGAGTGGAACCCCAGTGCATCCAGGTAGTACTGGTTGAACAGGGCAATATCCATGCTTTCGTGGCCGATATAGTACTCCATCTGCTCAGGTGAGTCGATCTTGTGGGTTCCAAAGGAGATGTTGGAGCGGACCGGTTTGATG
>JAWOGI010000274.1:0-6310 GCA_046496975.1 Desulfobacteraceae bacterium
CCGGGGCAATCCGCTGGGGGCGGCGCAATACCGTTGGCTCCGCGTCTACGACCCATGCTTTGTTGTGTTCGCAAGGACATGGGGGTTATATCTCTGCTGCCCTGTCCACGACCCGGATCTTTGTTCCGCTGGACACGATCTGAACCGCACCGGCAACATCGGTGCGGTAAATTGTCACCCCCCGATTCCGGTACCGCTGCAGCACAGAGGATGAGGGAAACCCAAACCGATTGCGCCAGCCACAAGAGATTACTACACTCTCCGGGGCCACCTGATCAAGGAAAAAATCACTGCTCGATGTGGCACTGCCGTGGTGGGGAGCCACAAGAACCTCTGCGGCCAGCCGTTTTCGGGGTAATCGGCCAAGTTCTGCCTCTGCCGATGCCATGATATCCCCTGGAAACAAAATGGCCGTATCTTGAAAAGTGAGCCGGAACACCACCGAACGGTTGTTAAAATCTTCAGGATTGGCTTCTTCTGCCCGGCACTCCGGGTGGAGGAATTCAAGCACCGCATCTTTCATGGAAAGCCTCTGCTTTCTGCCGCACACGGTGACAAGCTCGATGCTGCGCTGTGCAACAACTGCCATAAGATCCTGGTAGGCCTCTGTCTGCCGCTGATCCCTGTTCTTGATGAACCGGTCTATGGTGAAATTTTCGGCAATGTAGACAAGGCCGTTCATGTGGTCGGCTTCGGGATGGGTCAACACCACGGCATCAAGGGTTTTGATCTTTTTCCGCCAGAGAAACGGAGCAACCAGATACCGGCCTGTATCAAAGGACCCCCCGTAGGAGAAACCGCCGCCGTCCACCAGCACCCGCCGGCCCATGGGCAGCTCGATCAAAGCGCTTGATCCCTGACCCACATCCAGCACCGTCACCACCAGATCTTCGTTGAAAAACCGCCGTGCCGCCCATCTTGCCTCGGCCAGTGAAAAAAGCACCAGACCGGCAGCAAGAAACAGAGCGCCCTTTTTTTTATGGCGGTGGAGAAACCAGAGCAGACCGGCACACACCAGGTACCAGGCGGCCATCTCTGCTCTGTCCGGGGTGACCACCCGTGCCCAGGCAAAGGGAAAAGCTGCCGTATAACGGGCAAGGGCAATGGCGATATCCAAAAGAAAGCCGGCGGCTGTGACGGGCAGCGCTGCAGCCGCCGGCGACAGGGGAAAGAGAAAAAGGGCGGCAAGGCCCAGGGGCACGGCAAGAAACCCCACCAGGGGAATGGCGACAAGATTGACAACGAGACCTGCAAACGACACAACATTGAAATAGCGGGCCGCAATGGGTGAGGTCCCGGCAATGGCGCAGAAAGAGATGAAGCCAAAGAGGAAAAATTTCACCGGAATTCGGTTCTCCCTGAACCATTGAAATTTTCTGATGCCGGCAAGACCCAGGACAATAAACAGCACCGCAGTAAAGGAGAGCTGAAAGGAAACGGAAAACAGGGCGCCGGGATCAAACAGTAGAATCAGGATACCGGCACAGGCAAGGGTGTTCAGCGAATCCGGTTCCCTGTTTGAGGCAAGGGAGACCATGAAAACCGATATCATGATAAAGGCCCGCTGTGTGGAGGGGGCAAATCCCGACAGAAACCCGTAAAACAGCAGGGGAGCCAGGGTGGCAATGGCAGCGGCCTTTGCCGCCCATCCCCGGATCAAGAGAAAACGGCACAAAGAGAAGAGCCGGTTGAACAGGTAAAAGACAAGGGCGGCAATGATGGACATGTGCAGCCCTGAAATGGCCAGCAGATGGATGATGCCGGCCCTGGAAAATGCCTTTTCCACGGTGTCATCCACCAGCTCCCTTTTTCCGGTGACAAGGGCTGCGAGAAGCCCGGCACTCTCTTGACCTTCCAGGGTATTGCCAATGAAACGGGAAAAGCGCTCCCTGTAACGGTCAATGCTGCAGAGAAGCGTTTCAACCGGAGAAGAATCGCGGGGCAGGACGGCAACATCGTACATGGAGGTATAGGCCGATGCATAAATCCCCTTGAGCTGCAGATACCTCTTGTAGTCAAAACCGCCGGGATTGTCGAAATTGTGGATGGACCGGATCTTTGCCGCAAACTCTATTCTCTCTCCGTACCTGAGATGTGACGTCCCGCTGTAAACGCTCAGCTGGATCCGCCCTGTCACGGGCACCGGATCCAGGGCCGCCCTGTCCAGCGATTTCCTATCCATGAAACCGGTGCCGATGGTTTCGGCCAAGAGCACCAGCCGGTATTTTCTTTTGGATTGTCGCGGAGTGGAGACGATTTTCCCCGTTATCCGGCACTCTCCCCGGTCGGCAAACCGCACCACGTGGTTCTGCTCCAGGGGGGGCGTGACAAACACCAGGATCAGCAGATACCCGGTGAAAAAGAGCAGCAGACAAGAGGCGGGATTCACCCACCGCCCTTTCCGCCAGCGGTCCGGCACCAGGCCCAGACCAGGGGCAAGGATAAAAAAGAGCAATACAAGCAGGGGCCCCCGGAACGAAACCATTTCAAGCAGGGGGAAAGCGTCTCCGGCAATGATGCCGGCGGCAAGGGCGAGAAATGGAACGACCAGGGGGGCCATGCCGGGGATTTCCCCTAAATGCGCCGGATGTCAGCGCCCAGGGCTGAAAATTTCTTTTCAATGGCATCATACCCCCGGTCCAGGTGGTACACTCTGTTGATCGTGGTGGTGCCCCGGGCAATGAGGCCGGCAATGATCAGAGAGGCGCTGGCCCTCAGATCCGACGCCATGACAGGGGCTCCGGAGAGGGCCTCGACCCCCCGGATCATGGCGTAATTACCCGAGATGGAGATGTCGGCCCCCATTCTCTGGAGCTCGTTGACGTGCATGAACCGATTCTCAAATATGGTTTCGTGGATAACGCTGTTCTTTTGGGCCACGGCCATGAGCACCATGAACTGGGCCTGCATGTCCGTGGGAAACCCCGGATAGGGCAGTGTCTTGAAATCCGTGCTCTGGATCTCACCCCTTGAGCAGACCCGCACCCCTTCGGGAATCACCTCCACACAACAGCCGGATTGTTTGAGCTTGCTGATGATGCCGCCCATGTGGTCGGGCCGGCACCCCTTGACCAGAACATCCCCCTGTGCGGCCGCCGCCGCCACCATAAAGGTGCCCGCCTCGATGCGGTCGGGAATCACCGAAACAGCTGCGGAATGGAGTTTTTCAACCCCGTTGATGGTAATCACAGCGGTACCGGCCCCGGAAACCTCGGCCCCCATGGTGTTCAGGGCCAGGGCCAGGGCCACCACTTCAGGCTCCCGGGCGCAATTGCGCAGAACGGTGCGTCCCCTGGCAAGGACGGCGGCCATCATGAGATTCTCGGTGCCGGTCACCGTGGGCATATCAAAGTAGATCTCACTTCCCGCCAGAACCTCTGCCCTTGCCTCGATGTAACCGTGCTCCACGGTGATCTCTGCACCAAGGGCTTCAAGGCCTCTCAAGTGCATATCCACAGGCCGTGCACCGATGGCGCACCCTCCGGGGAGGGAAACCCTGGCAGACCCGAACCGGGCGACAAGGGGTCCCAGCACCAGAACAGAGGCCCGCATCTTCCTGACAAGATCGTATTCCGCCTCCACCTTGGTGATGGCGCCGGCGTCGATTGACAGCCTCGACCCCTCGCTGCTGCACACGGCCCCCAGGTCCTCCAAAAGGTCTTTGATGCTTTTAATGTCCACATGATCGGGGATATTGTCAAATTCAGTGATCCCGTCCACCAGAATGGCCGCTGCCATGAGGGGCAGTGCGGCATTTTTGGCACCGCTGATGGTCACTTCCCCTTCAAGTTTTGCTCCGCCTCTTATCTCTATTTTATCCATTTTTCATCCATCTTTTTATTTTTTTTTATATGAAAGTCGTGGTGCGCCGGCAGCCGATCCGGCTGTTTCGCTGTCCGAAAAATTCCTGGAAGGATTTTGGGATAGGTCTACAGAGAGAACACCTCTCCCTCTCTTTGAAAGGAGACGCAGTTGTAGGGTCAGAAGAACCTGTGATGCAAAGATATGTCCATGTAGAGGATCTCGGAATAATAATCGGCCAGATTTTTTTCTATGAAGCTGTCCTTGCTGATCTCCAGGCTGTCCAGGTCCAACAGTTTCAGTACTTGATCCGGAATTTTGTCGGCTAAAAGGCTGCGGGCATTTTCTTTATTGCAGTAAACCTCCCTGAACACCTTGTCATGGGGACTGGTTACCTCTGCTGTATTTTCTTCATCTGTCATAGCAAAATTTTACCTTTGGGAAGCAGTTCCGTCAAGAGATATCTTTTTTTCGAGGAAGATTATATGAAAGTCGTGGTGCGCCGGCAGCCGATTCGGGGTATTCCCCTACGCTCATGGAGCCAGGGCTCCTCTTCGAGTCACGCAGCCCGTCCATGGGCTGCTCCGAGGTGAGCGGCAGCTGTTTAGAGCATCCGTGCTCACAGCTACCGCTCAAAACCGCTACGGGCAAAACCCCGAACCGGCTGCCTCTAATTCGACTTGGCTCCGCGTCTACGCCCCTCTCTTTGTTGTGTCCGCAGGGCATGGCCGTTCTTAGGAAGGGCGGAATTTTTAATTTTTATGTTTGACCTTTCGCTCGAAACCATGATATTGGTGAATAAAGTAGAACAGTTTTTCTCCACGACGACTTTTTTCCCCGGTAGAAACGTAAGAGCCGAATCCGACCTGAACGGGTCCATCCCGGACAAGCAACGGCATATGACGGAAGCTTTTACGACGCACAAAGCGAACCCGGGCGAGTAGTACACGCGTTTATCAATAGTCATTGTTCCTGTCAGATCTGTCTCAAAACGAACAGCAGCGGCCTTGTTTGCCAGGGCTTTCTTCGACGGTTTTCTGCCTCTGCCGGAGACGGTCCGGGTACACCGCCCTGTTCCCTGTCCCAGAGATCCAGGGATCAAATTCCGGGGGGAACAATGTCAGCAACCTGTCTTTAAACGATCTAACTTTAAAGGAGAGTGAAATGGATAAGAGTGTCTATAAAATCATCGAAGTCGTTGGCATGTCGGAAAAATCCTGGGAAGAGGCTGCCAAAACAGCCATTGCCACTGTTGACAACTCTGTAAGGGATATTCGTGTGGCCGAGGTTATCGAGATGGATATGCGCCTGGAGTCCAACCGCATCGTGGCCTATCGCGTCAAATTGAAGGTGTCGTTCAAGCTTGAGTAGCCCTTCTTTAACAAAAAAAGATGCAGATCCCGGGTATTGACAACCGGGCTGACAATTTTTTACAGAAACCACACTTGTGCGGGGCCAGGCCTGGCTTGCTGATCTTTCGGCAGCAGCCGGGACATAAAGGCAGAAATCAGCAAGACGCCAGACCGGCCCCCCACATATCACTTCTCTATTTAAGGTGCTCCGGGATGGTGCACACCGGCACGGGTACCATCTTGTGCCGGTTGGCCCGGTTGAGCCGCCGGTAAATTTCAAGGACCTTTCGCTGCCTGGCATCGAGTTCCGCCTCGCTGCCGGGTCCGGGAGTGTCTGCATCAAAACGCATTGCAGCCTCAAGTTCGGCATAGCTGGCCCCCAGCTGCCCCTCGTCGGTGCGGCTGTCATCAAAAAGGCCGTCGGTGGGATCTGCCGCAACTATGCCGTCGAGGATGTTCATCTTTCGGGCAAGGAGGTAGACCTGGGACTTCATCAAATCGGCAATGGGGGAAAGATCCACCCCGCCGTCCCCGTATTTGGTATAAAAACCCACCCCGAAATCCTCAACTTTATTGCCCGTTCCCGCCACCAGCAGTCTGTTGCTTGACGCAACGGCGTAAAGGGCTGTCATCCTCAGCCTGGAACGGGTATTGGCCATGGCAAGATCACTGAGACCAACCGATGGGGGAAGGGCTTTTTTTATGATGTCAAAGGTCTCTGTCAAGTCAGTATCAATCCCCTTTGCATTGGAAAACCGCTTTTCAAGCCAGGCAATGTGGTCTGCCGCAAGGGTGTTCTGATGGGTGTTCTGATGAATGGGCATATTAAGGAGCACCACTTTTTGTGCTGTTTTTGCACAAAGGGTGGAGGTGACAGCCGAATCAACCCCCCCGGAAACCCCGACAGCAAATCCGTCAAGACCTGAACCGTTTAGATACCGGGTCAACCAGTCAACAATGTATGAAATCACTTTATCCGTATCCATTCTTCCCCCTCAGGGATCTGTAAGAAAATAACATACGTATATTGCGCAGGCCAATTTGTATGATCGGGTTGTTCGTCTTCAAGAGGCGGTAATGGGGGCATATTGAAATATGTCCCATTGGCGCAACGCAGGAGACCGGTTCATATGTTTTTTCACCGCGCTGATTTTGGC
>JAWOGI010000297.1:0-3151 GCA_046496975.1 Desulfobacteraceae bacterium
GCGCCGGTGGAGTCCATTGCATGGTACCGGCACCAGCACACCGTGGAATCCGAGGGTATCGGCAGGGAACTTGAAAACAGGGCCATAAAGCTTGGCCGCACCCATAACGAACCCCAGTCGGCCAGCCAGGCCCTGGACACGGAGATGTTCAAATACCTGGCAGACCAGCTGGTTTCGGAAAGCGGCATCACCCCCCTGCTCCACTGTTTCTGCACCGAGGTGATCATGGACGGCACCACCATCAAGGGAGTGATCACCGAAAGCAAGTCGGGACGAAGGGCGATTCTTGCCAAACGCATCATCGATGCCACTGGCGATGCCGACATTGCCAACCTTGCCGGTGCCCCCTGGGAGGCCGCCGCGGTGGAAAGCCGCATGGGGGTTTCCGTGGGATTTGCCTGCTCCGGGGTGAACAGAGAACGGTTCCTCGATTATGTCCAAGCCAACCCTGCCACCTACAAAGACTGGGCCGAAGAGACCAGCGGCAAGGAGGACACCATGTTCAGCCCCTACCTCTCCGAGCCCTTTCTGCGGGCAAGGCAGGCCGGGGAGATCCCGGAAAACGTCACCATCGAGGGAACCTGGAGCCGGCTCACCGAACACGGTGAGGCCACCTATCTGAACATGATCTACATGCACGGGTTTGACACCACCAGTGTCACAGACCTGACCCGGGCGGAAATCCAGGGGCGGCAGCAGGCGATCTGGGCGGTGGCGGCCCTGAAAAAATATGTGCCGGGGTTTGAAGGGGCCGCCCTGCGGAACTTCGGCATGTCCCTTGGCACCAGGGAGTCAAGAAAGATCATCGGACGGTCCACCATCACGGGATTTGACGTCAAAAACCAGGCCCGGTTCGACGACAGCATCGGCATCTGCCCCGAGTTCCTCGATGCCTACGGCACGGTGATTCTCCCCACCACGGGCAGATACTTCCAGGTGCCCTACGGCATCATGGTACCAGGGGAGGTGGACAACCTCCTCGTGGCGGGCCGGTGCGTTGCCGGGGACCAGGTCTCCCACGGGGCCACCCGCCAGATCGTCTGCTGCACGGTAACCGGCCAGGCCGCCGGAACCGCCGCGGCCCTCTCCATCCAAAAGAAGGTACCAACCTCATCGGTTGCCGTGGAACAGATACGGGCCCGGCTTGAAAAGGAGGGGATAAGAACACGGTAACCATAAAACTATTTAATTGACAAGCCGATTTCACTTTGTTATGGCTCAGGTACTTAACTTGGTTTTCAGTGGTTTCAAAATCAAGAAAAAAACAAAAAGCAGCAATAACAAGAGATTACATCAACAATCGGATGTAACTCAGGGGACGGAGTTATCTGTTGATTGCCAAAAAGTACACACCTCCTATTGGTCTCTATCATTTACCCGTACCATTAGGTCCGGGCACCGTTCGAGCCTTCGCCGGGGTGAGTCCTCCGTGTACTGTTCCAACACGGCTCGTTTCCTCCAGCTATTATGCCCTCTGCTGACTTCTTCCATGGGATCAAGAGCAGGTTACCCTGCCCTCAGCCAATTTCTGCCGCACGCGGCGTCCCAGGGCACATGGAAGATCTCCCGGGGTAAAACACACGTCTTTCAGCACGTAGATGCCGAGTATACGGGCTTTGCCTATAATGGTTAAGCACGCTTCCAATTATGACATACCTATTTTAACCGCCCAGGAAAGGGTGGAAAAAGCCGTGGCAAAATTGCAGTTGATTCTGGACGAGATGCAAGCAGAGGAGGTGGAATGAGTCTGTTACAAAAGGATAAAGACTATTTTGCATTTCTTGCTGAGCTGAAAACTCGCATCAAATCGGCCCAAATCAAGGCCGCGGTTTCGGTAAACCATGCACTCCTTGTATTGTACTGGGATTTGGCGGAGAAGATCGTCGAGAAGCAGAAGAACAGCCAATGGGGCGATGGTCTTTTGGCACAAATGAGTAAAGACCTGCAAAATGAGTTTCCGGATATGAAGGGCTTTTCAAAAAGAAATTTGGAAGTAATGCGCCAATGGTATTTATTCTGGAATAATGAAGATACAATTGCGCAACAAGCTGTTGCGCAATTAGAGAAAAGCCAACAGGCTGCTAACCAAATCGCAGATGCGAAGCAGCTTGCTACACAGATTCCCTGGAGGCATAATCTGCTGATTGTCAGCAAGAGTAAAAATCACGAAGAAGCCCTGTTTTATGTGCAAAAGACCATCGAAAACAACTGGTCCCGGGCAGTGCTGACCCATCAGATAGAGGGCAATCTTTTCGACCGGGAGGGCAAGGCCCTGACCAATTTTTCTGCATCCCTGCCCATGCCGCAATCCGACCTTGCCCGACAGACTATGAAAGACCCCTATATTTTTGATTTTCTGGCTATCCGGGACAAGCACGACGAGCGGGAGCTGGAAGATGCACTGGTTGGTCAGGTGACCAAATTTCTTTTGGAACTGGGAGCCGGGTTTTCGTTTATTGGCAGACAGTACAAGGTCACGGTGGATGATGATGATTTTTACATCGATCTGCTATTTTACCATGTGAAGCTGCATTGTTATGTGGTGGTGGAGCTGAAGGCTGTGGCCTTCAAGCCTGAATTTGCCGGCAAGCTGAATTTTTATGTGTCAGCGGTGGACGGGATTCTAAAATCCGAACAAGATAAACCCACGGTGGGTATGCTGATCTGCAAATCGAAAAAGAGCCTCTTTTCCGTTTTGTGTGGGTAGCTTTTACTAACTGCCAGAGGGATAGTTACGGCTGGGGTTCCTCGGCATTCTCACCAAAGGGACAGCATACTCTTGGATTATTCAAGCTTTTTTGCCTATGCCGTGAAAAACCATATAAATGACAAAGCGTAGCGATTCCTTGTTTATTACACCAATCTTGGCATTCACCGTGCTTGACATTCACCGATAAGGCCAACCAAAGGAATTTTATCCCATGAGCCGGTTCAAAGAAAACATGATTCGTCAGCTGACAACCCATGAAGGCCTGCGCCTCAAACCCTACCACTGCCCGGCCGGCAAACTCACCATCGGCATCGGCACAGCTGCCGGATGAACCAGACCCCCGGGCCTGACCCGGGCATGGATCCCATTGCGCTGTGCAGCTGAGAGCCAGAAACAGGCAATTTAGACAGAACGTAAAGGGAGGAACCCATGGAAAAATAT
>JAWOGI010000332.1:0-14162 GCA_046496975.1 Desulfobacteraceae bacterium
GCCATGGAAAAACAGGTGTTTTCCCCCCAGGGCACCCGCCACGACCTGGGAACCGCCGGCTGGGAGTCCATTGCCATCGCCCCGGACGAATCCGTCTACCCCACACCGGCCCTGATCGGCCTCTCCGGAGCCCTCTGCGGCCACGCCTCCCAGGGGGTTGAAACGGTATGGCGACATTCAGAGGTGCTGGAAGAGATCCGGAACCTCACCATTGCACAAGAGCCCTCCGGCGCTGACGATCCTTTGAAATACATTGTCGGCGGCGGAGATCTTGACCACAGCGTTCACCACGGCAGAGCCTTCAAGGGAGAAGACCCCTATCTGCCCCTGTACCGCAGAATCGCCCTCTACCTGATGATCCAGCGGGTGGGGTCGAACGGCGAAAATCTAAGGTCACCGGCGGTGCTGCTCCGCATGGGGGACCGGCTGATGAGCTGTGACGATGCCCACGGGGCCGTGGCCCTGACCCACTCCAACTGCGTTTTGTCCCTGTCAACGGTGAACGCCGGGGTCCGGCACTTTTACGGGGAGGCCGCCGACTCTCCCAACGAGGATATCAGCAATCCTGTTTGCTATCCCGAAACGGAGATCTCCCATGTACCGCAAAGCGCAAGGGTTCGCGCCTACGGCTGCGGCAGCCCGGTTCTGGACGCGGGGATTTCAAAGGGCCATGCCGTTGTGGACCTGGGATCCGGCGCCGGCATGGAGTGCTTCATCGCCGCCAGAAAAGTGGGGCCTTCCGGGGAGGTCTTCGGTATCGACATGACCGACGCCATGCTGGCCCAGGCCGAAGAGGGCCTGAAAATGGTGGAAACCTCCCTTGGCTACAAAAATGTGGCTTTTAAAAAATCGTTTCTCGAGAATATCCCCTTAGAAGAGGGCACCATCGATATTGTCATCTCCAACTGCGTGATCAATCTCTCCGGGGACAAGCACCAGACCTTCGGAGAAATTTTCAGAATACTCAAGCCCGGGGGCAGACTGGTGATTTCGGACATTGTCACCGACCAGGTACCAGACCCGGCCATCCTCAACGATCCCCTGCTCCGGGGGGAATGCATTGCCGGTGCCCTTGTCACCACACGGCTCATGGCGCTTCTAAAGATAACGGGCTTTGAGCAGATCCGGATCGTGAAACAATTTTTCTATCGGGAGGTTCAGGGCCATCTCTTTTTTTCCATCACCTACGAAGCCTGGAAACCCGAGACGGTGGAGAACCGCCAGCGGAAAAGAGAGGTTATCTATCCGGGCCCCTTTGCCGCGGTGATCACCGACGGCGGCCAGACCCTGGTGCGGGGAAAACGGCAGTCCATGCACTGGCAAAAGACAGATGACGATGCTCTGTTTCTCTTGGACGACCAGGGAAATGTCACCAATATCGAGATGGAAAACAGCTGTGCCTGCTTTACGCCTCCGGAAACGTTGGCCCCGGCCGAGGACCCCTCTTTTGGCGGGGAGGAGAGCAGGAACACCGGTGAAAAATCCATGACGGACTGCATGGTGTGCGGCAGCGAGCTGCACTATTTTACCACAGAGCGCTCCATGGTCTGCGCCCAGTGCGGCCAGGAAAAGTCGGCCAACGCCATGTGCCAAAACGGCCATTTCATCTGCGATGCCTGCCACAGCAAGGATGCCGTGGCGGTCGTTACGGATCTCTGTCTCAACAGCAAAGAGACCGACATGATCTGCCTGGTCAACCGGATCAGAAACCACCCCATGATCCCCCTCCACGGGCCGGAACACCACTTTATCGTGCCCGGCGCCATTGTGGCCGCCTACCGGAACCTTGGCGGTGATGTCGGCGACGACCAGATCCGTTCGGCCATTGAGCGGGGCAGGGCGATTCCCGGCGGTTCCTGCGGCTTTTGGGGCGGCTGCGGGGCGGCCCTTGGTGTGGGCATCGGGTTCGGACTTATTCTGGAGAGCAACCCCGTCAAGGCCGGCCCCCGCCGGGCGGTGCAGCAGCTGACCGGCGAAGTGATCCAAACCCTTGCAGAGGTGGAGGCCGCCCGCTGCTGTCAGCGGGAAAGCTGGACAGCCCTGACGGTGGCATCGAAGATGTCAAAAACCCTGCTGCCCATTGCCATGCCGGTTGCCGTTGACCTTGTCTGCACCCAGGCGGGCCGGAACCGGGAATGCCCCAAAAAGGCGTGTCCCTACTTCCAGCCCGCCACAATGTCCACCCCGGTGAACACGACAGGTCTTGTTTCCTTACGATAATTGCGATAATTGGGGTCAGAGTAAAATTAAATATTGCATGACTCAAAAGGAGATAAGGCCGGGGGAATTGAACAGTTTCAGGAAAAAGGGTATGTTCCTTTCATGGTGCTGTCGTTGAAAGCCGGGGGAACGGGGCTGAACCTGACCGGGGCAAACCACGTGATCCACTTTGACCGGTGGTGGAACCCGGCCGTGGAAGACCAGGCAACGGACAGGGCCTTTCGCATCGGGCAGACAAAAGGAGTTCTGGTGCACAAGTTCATCACCGGGGGAACCATTGAAGAAAGGATCGACAGAATGATCGATGACAAGAGAGCCCTTTACAACGAGATCATTGCCGGTTCCGGGGCCGAGGAGATCACCGAGCTGGACAATGACCGGCTCATACATTTCGGGCTTGTTGTACATACTTCAAGCCACCCCTATACATGGAGAACGACATGGATAAACATTGGCAGATAAAACCAGACAGAGACAAAGCTCTCATGCTTGCCATGAAAATGCTGCCGGAATTTGTGCATGATGCTGTCCTCCTGGAAGGCATCAATTACACCTTGCCGGAAATCCAAACGCTTTTACAGGGTATCACTGTGGGCGGGCGCAAGTTAACAGACCAGAAAATTGCCATCAATCAAGCCGAGACCTGGCGTTATCTATTCTCCCTTGTCCGGGTTGACAAATTTCAAGTATCGAAAACGGTGGCATGTTCTTTGCAAGAGATAGCTGCAGAAGGAGAGGCATTGGATTCCGGGGCGTTTCGATCCGGATCCGTTACGATTAGTGGAACAAAATACCAGCCACCAGGTCCAGACAAACTCCACCAATTGTTCGACGTAATGACAGACCAGATCAAAACATTTGAAGATATCTACGACCAGGCTGTCCACATATTTTTGACAATGGCCAGAACGCAGTTCTTCTTTGATGTGAACAAACGTATGGGACGATTCATGATGAATGGCCACTTGCTTCAGGCAGGATATCCTGCCATTAATGTGCCGGCCACCAGGGAGCTTGAGTTTAATCAACTGATGGTTGAATACTATGGTTCAGGTGAATCGGAAGCAATGAATATCTTTTTGAGGTCTTGTCTGGACGAGCGGCATATCAAAATTATGAAGGAGTAAGCCATGGCAGATGTCGGATGAGTTCGGCAGGCTTTGGCGTCTCAACGGCTTCCTTGACTTTTTCCACAAACCTGATACATCTCTTGACAGCAATTCGGGCTGAAAGCACCTTGGGGGGCACTTCGTTGGCCCGCCAAATGTGACGAGGGGCCAATGTTATGATCAAGTCCGAAAATCCGAATGTTTAACGGACACCAGCCTGAATCCTGGTGGATTGGCATTTTTGAAAGGAGTACCAGATGATCACCATTACGTTCAATGCCTTCTCGTTTCTGCAGAAAAAACTTGCGGGAAAAAACATCCCCCACTCGGAGGCGGCAATGGAGATCCCCGAAGCAACCAGCCCCGCTGCCCTCATCGACCGGCTGGGGCTTGCCCGGGATGAGGTGGAGGGGGTCTTTGTCAACGGCAGGATTGTCTCTTTTGATGTCATCATCCAGGACGGGGACCGGGTGGCCCTGCTGCCGCCGGGGACCCCCGGTCCCTACCGGGTGATGCTGGGCATTGTCCAGAAAAACAGATCCTGACCACAACTCCGGTCATGAAATGCAGCCCGGGGTCAGGCTTCCAGGTCCACAAGGGTCCTTCCCTTTAATTTTCCGGCAAGCATGGCATCAATTTTCTCGCCCAGCCCGGCCAGAAAGATCTCCTGGTGAACCGCCATCAACTGGTCCGGTTTCCACTCCCCGGCCAGCCGCTGCCACACCTTTTCCCTCTTTTCCATGGGATAATTCTGGGAATCGATGCCGACAAGGGAGATGCCCCTGAGGATAAAGGGAAAAACGGTGAGGTTGAGCTTGGGGGAGGCGGCATTGCCGCAGCAGGTGACCACGCCCATGGGATGGATGGACTTGACCATGGTGTCCAGAACAGCTCCCCCCACGGTGTCGATACCTCCGGCGAACCGGTCTTTCAGCAGAGGACGGGGATTCTCCTCTTCAAACTCCTTCCGGGAAATCACCTCGGCGGCCCCGAGCCGGTAAAGGTAATCCTGTTCCGCTTCTTTTCCGGAAACGGCGGCAACGGTATAGCCGATTTTGTCCAGGATGGCCACAGCCAGCGAGCCGACGCCCCCGGTGGCTCCCGAGACAACAACGGTTCCCCGGTCAGGGGAAACCTGGTCTGTCAGCCGCAGCACCGACATCCCCGCCGTCAGGCCGGCGGTTCCCAGGATCATGGCCTCTTTTGCCGTCATGCCGTCGGGCAGCTTCACCGCCCAGGCCGAGGGCACGCTGATGTACTGGCCAAACCCGCCGTCGGTGTTCATTCCCAGATCATAGCTTGTGACAATGACGGTTTCCCCTTCCTTGAACCCCGCGACTTCTGAACGGGCAATGGTGCCCACCGCGTCGATGCCCGGGGTGTGGGGGTATTTCCTTGTGACCCCTTTGTTCCCTGTGGCGGACAGGGCATCCTTGTAGTTCAGAGAAGAGTAGTGCACCCGGATGAGGAGCTCGTTGTCAGGCAGGTCATTGATGGCTCTTGTCCGGATCTGTCCCGGGTATTTCCCGTCCTCTTCTTCAACCACAAACGCCTTGAACGTGTCTGGTACCATGAATTTTCTCCTTTCTTTCAGCAATTCGAATTATGACCAGGCCCTAAAATGCCCATGGTTGCGGGTTCCCCCATTGTGCCCTGGAGAGAAGGATTAATCCTTGTGATTCAGGGTGACCACCCGGTTCTTGCCCGCTCTTTTTGCTCTGTACATGGCCATGTCGGCGTCCTTGATCAGATCCTCCATCCCCTCCTGCACTCCTGCATTGTGGGAAAAACCGGCCACGCCGACACTGATGGTAATCCTGATCGCTTCGTGTTTGATATCGCCCTTTTTTCCCCGGATCACAAAAGAGTAACCGCCGATGGTTTTTCTGATGGTTTCAGCCATTTTTGCAGCGGTTTGCAGCTCAACGGCAGGGGCTATCACGGCGAACTCTTCTCCGCCGTATCTTACCGGGAAGAATTCCATGCCGGTCTCCCGGGCAGTGTCGTCACAGGCAATCCGAAGCTTTTTGGCTACGGTTTTTAAGGCCTGATCGCCGATCTGGTGGCCGTAATTGTCGTTGAACTGTTTAAAATCGTCAATATCGATCATCAGCAGGTTCAGCCAGGTTTTCTCCCGGATGGCCTGGCCGGCTTCATAGGAGAGCTGTTCATCAAAATACCTGCGATTGTAGATCCGGGTCAGATGATCGGTGTTGTTCATCTGGTCGAGTTTTACAACATCGGACTGGAAAGCGGCGATGGTGGACTTGAACTTCTCCTTGATCACCCTGACCTTCTCTTCAACGGAATGGTCCGACTGAACCTCTTTCAGGGTCTCTGATTCAAGGGTTTTCACACTTCCCTGCCGTTTGTTGCAGATCAGCTGGAATTCGTTGGTGAGATCGTCAATTTCGGAAAGGGCACCCAAAAGCTCGTTCTGGCAGACAGAAAAAAAAGCTTTATTATATTGGTTCAGCAGGAGCAACAAAGCGTTTTGTGAGAAATCCCTGTTTTTGGCATTGACCAGTGCCAGTTGCATCACCGGTTCCAGCTTGCCCTTGGCAACGGTTTTTTCAACATTGGGATTCAGGTTGATGTCAGCGTCAAAGATCATCCGGTAGATGGTGCGCCAGCAGATATCACTTGGAACCCCCGCATCGTCGAACAGCTCAAAGAGACGTTTTTCAGGGATTTGTTTTTCCTGTACAAAGATCTTTTCCAGCTCTGCTATTGATGAAACATCCATAATTTTGAAACACCGCTTTGTAAAGGGTTGCAAGAAACAAGAAACAGGAAACATAATGCATTAAAATGGACAGTACACCACTGGGCAGCAAGAGTCAACGAAGTCAGGCTTTCATGTACAGTCCCCGTGCCTGGTTTTTAATCCGTCCATTCTGCTTTGCCCGGAAGATGCAGTTGCGGATAAAGGTTTCCCCGAATCCCGTTCTCTGTTGTATCTCCTTGACCCCCACGGGATTGACCCGCCTCCGTTCGATGAGTTTCACCACCGTTTCAAAGGGGGCGGCGGCCTGGTTCTGTTTTTTTCTGCCAACAGCCGGTTTCGCTTTTTTGGCAGTCTTCTTCCCGGTCGGTGCTTCTTTCCTTTTCGGAGCCGCCCGGCCGGCCGGTTTCTTCGCCTGCTTTTTCCGGACAGGGTTTGGGGCGGCCTTGGCCGGCACGAGGGGATCATCAAAATCAATGCCGAATTCCGAGGAGAGATCGGCATCCTGGATAACCCTTTTGGATTTTCCCGTGCCTGCCTTTTTGATGAGCCGGTCTGCCTCCTGCTGGACGGCCCGGGAGACAAGGTCTTCCATCCTGACCCCCCTGAGGGAAAAGAGCAGGGAAGGATCGCGGTCCAGCCGGGCGCCGACGCCGTAGAGGGTGGCGGCAACATGCTTGCACATGTAAGCGGAATCGGGGCAGGAGCAGGTAAAATCGATCTCGCCGGGGGAAGGAAACAGTCCCTCTTTTTTGCGGGTCAATATGTCGGCCATGGGTTTGGGCAGTGTGCCGCTGACAAGGTCGTTGAGGGACTCTGTTTCCCCCTGGCATTTTTCGATGATGCGGTTCCAGAAACCGGGAGAAATCTTTTTGATGGTGACCACAACGGTATAGGGCTTTGATGTGGAGCCCTGGACCAGGGAGGTGATTTTCCCCGGCTGGATTTTCAGGTCCAGCACGGCGCTGTGGCGGACATAGGAGCGCCCCCTGCCGATGCGGTTGCTGTAGTCGGCATAGCTTTCAAGGTTCTTGTTCCAGGAGATTCCCCACCAGGAGCTGGCGATTTTTTTTCCCTCTATCTGGACGGGGAGAAGGTCGGGGTGCTTTTTTTTCAGCTGTCTGATCTTCTTTTCCGCCTTGGCTTTTCTTTCGGCAACAGGGACATACCTGGGGAATCCGTAATTGTTGTATCGACTCATCCCTGGTCTCCTCCCAGCTTCAGCTTGAACATCTCCATGAGCCGGCTGTTGTCCATCTCTGTGACAAGATCCTCCCCGGAATTGGAAATCACCTGTCCGGAAAGATTTTTCTTTTTGTCTATCATCATATCTATCTTCTCTTCAATTGTTCCCCTGGTGATGAACTTGTGCACCAGAACGCCTTTTTTCTGTCCGATCCGAAAGGCCCTGTCCGTTGCCTGGTCTTCAACGGCGGGGTTCCACCACCTGTCAAAGTGGATCACATGGTTTGCCCGGGTAAGATTCAACCCTGTCCCTCCTGCTTTCAAAGAAAGCACCATGAATGGAACATACGCTTTTTCCTGAAAAAGTTCAATGGCCGCTTTTCTTTTTTTGACGGGCACACTGCCGTGGATCACCGATCCCTCCTGGTGAAACACCGTTTCCAGGAAGCTGGCCAGGGGAGCTGCCATCTCCTTGAACTGGGTAAAGACCAGCACCCTTTCCCGTTTGGAATGGATGGTCTCGCAAAGCTCTTTCAAACGGAGAAATTTTCCGCTCTCTTCCGGGGCAAATTCTCCTGTGCCGAGGTATTGGTCCGGGTGGTTGCAGATCTGCTTAAACTTTATCAGGGAAGAGAGAATCACCCCTTTTCTCTGGATATCCTCTTGGGATTTCTCGAGCCGCTGTTCCAGCTCGTCAACAAAGTCCTGGTAGAGCACAACCTGCTGTTTGGTCAGCTGGGGAAAGGTTTTCATCTCCACCTTTTCGGGAAGATCGGGAACAATGGCCCTGTCGGTTTTCATGCGCCGGAGGATAAACGGGGTCACCACCTGTTTGAGCCGTTTGTACCCCGAGGGCTCTTTTTTCAATTGCGCTGAAAAGGCCTTGAATTCTTTTGCCGTTCCCAGAAGACCGGGGTTGAGGAAATCGAACAGGGACCAGAGATCACCCAGCCGGTTCTCGATGGGGGTGCCGGTCATGGTGATTCTCGTCTCTGCGGTCATTCCCTTGACACACCGTGTCTGTTTGGTTCCCGGATTTTTGATGGCCTGGGCTTCATCCAGAATCAGAGACCGCCACGGTACGTCGGAAATCCATTTATGGCGCTGGGCAATGGCATAGGTGGTGATGACAAGATCGGTTTGTGCCAGATCGGGTTTTTTCTTCTTTTTCCCGGCAGTTCCCGACGCGTTGTATCCCGGATGGACGATGTGGTAGCGTAACCCCGGCAGGAACCGGTGGATTTCGCTCTCCCAGTTTGAAATCAGGGATGCCGGAATGATCAGCAGCGAGGGCTTTTCCGGTGCTTTTTCCTTTACAGCGCTGAGGAACCCCAGGATCTGGACGGTCTTGCCAAGCCCCATGTCATCGGCCAGACAGGCGCCAAGGCCCAGGTTGTCGAGGAAGAGCAGCCAGTTGACCCCCTTTTGCTGGTATTGGCGAAGTTCCGCCGTAAACCCCTCTCCCGGACCGTTGGCCGGAGCCCTGCCGGGGTCTTTCAGGGTGTCCATCACCGTTTCAAGCCATTGGCCCCTGGCGATCTCGATGTCGGATTCTTCTCCATCGGGATTGAGCTGTTCCGGGTGGAGCTGGAGCTGAAGGGCCTCGCCCATGGTCAACCCCCGGCGTTTGTTGAGGACCATGGCCTTTTCATAGGCCTTTAAAAGGGCTTCAAGCCGTTCCCTGTCCACCTCTATCCAGCGGTTTTTCAGCCTGGCAAGCCCGCTGCTCTGGGAGAGCAGGGCCCTGGCCTCTTCCAGGGAGACGGGATCATCCCCGAAATAGAGGTCTGCCTGGAAATCAAGCAGGGAGGCTGAGCCGACAAACGATGGCTGGCTGGTGCCCAGCTGGATTCTGATCTTTGATGCGGCTTTTTTCTGTTTCCACCAGTCGGGAATCCGGCAGACAATACCGTAGTGCTCAAACAGGGGAACCTGCCGGAGGAACTCATAGGCCTCGTCTGCACTCCAGGCGAGGTGGTGAAACAGCTCTCCTGTATCCCGGAGCTTTTTCAGCATGGGACTTTTTTTTGCAGCCATGTGAACCGTGGTGAGCAGTTCCAGGAGCTCATCATCCCGGTTGCGGTACTCTTCCAGGGCATACTGCAGCCGCCGGTGTTTCTGATTGGATTTCGATTCTGCCGCATAGGTGGCCAGAAATTGAAAGGGAAACTCCCTGTCGCGGTTTTCCACCAGGTGGAAATAGACCCTGCCTGACAGGTGGACATGGGGGCTGAATTCATGGAAAAAGTCCCTGACGCTGCCGTTGTACTGCTCTATTTCACCGCAGAAAACCGTGTTCAGCTCCCCTATAACCTCAACGAGAAGCTCTTTGTCAAGGTGTTCCATGCCGGTCATCAAAGGCGCGGCTTCAACCATCTCCTCCAGCTCTTCCTGGGGGGGCTCGATGTTGACCCTGTGCCTCACCTCTTCAATGTCGGGAAAGGTTTTCAGTTTCTCCACGAAAATGTTCCCCACCCTCCTCCAGAAGCCAAGGGAGGGGGATAGGGGAATGGAGCTGTCACAACACCCAAGGAAGAGAAGCCACTGCATCTCCTCCCGGCGGTATCTTTCGTAGATGTCGTGGTTGAGCCTCTGCTGTTTTTTGCCCAGCCGGGTTCCGGAACTCTCCCATGCAAGAAAGAGGGTTCGGGTGGGCATGATATCCACTACAAGTTCTCTGTTTTTCTCCATCATCCAACTTTTAAACAATAATTCTTTTCTATGATTGTCAATTTTTGGGAAGCCAGCTTTCCACCTGCTCTGGGTGGGTGCGCATGAACCGCAGCACCTTTTCATAGGGGTAGGTTCCCTTGTCGTCATGGATCCAGATCATCAGCTGGCCCAGCGCTTCCGGGGACCACTGGAAATTGTCCAGAAAAGCGTAAACCTCCGGCATATCCTTGTCCAGGCCCTGGCGCACGATGGTGTCAATGCGCCCCTTTTCGCTGCCGAACACATTTTTCGGATCATCCAGGAAGGCCAGTTCCCAGCGGGCAAACATCCAGTGGGGAATCCAGCCGGTAACCACGATCCACTGCTGGTTTTTGATGGCATCGGCCAGGGCCTTGGTCATGGTCTTTTCACTGCCCGTGACCAGGTTGTATTGGTAGAGGCCGTATTCGTCAAGGGCTTTTTCGGTTTTGTTCATGACCCCCGCCTCGGCATCGATACCCTCTATGGTGAAATGAAATTTGTCGGCATACCGTTTCAGATCGGAAATGCTCTCTGCGGTGATGTATGGTTTGTTGCGCATCCCCGTGGCAGCCGTCTGCCGGCCCAGGGTCACCTTGGGCACCACCAGTCCGGTCCGGGTTCCCACCAGGTTGGGCCCCAGGTTATCCACCCGGTCCTTGTACTTTTCATTGTAATGGGCGTGGAGATCCGGCATCCAGGCGGCCAGCATGCCGTCCACCTCGCCATCGGCAACGGCCTGCCACATCTTGTCCGCCTTCATGGAAATCATTTCACAATGGTAGCCCAGTTTTTCCTGGAGCATCGCCCTGGCCATGTGGGTGGTGGCAATGGCTTCCGACCACTCCACATATGCCAGCTTGACCGTCTGCCGCTCTGCCTGCACCCCTGACGGGGTAAAAATCAGCACAGCCCCCAGAAGAAAGCCGCTCAAAAGGATTCGTTTCAGTGTGGTTTTATTCAACTGCATGTTCGCCCTCCTTGGAATTGAGATTGATCCTGCTCAACTTTGGGCCTGTGTTTTCTTTGTTTGACCCCGGAATGCGCCTCGAAAGTTGAACGTTTTTAATATGTGTCCATTGCCGCAACCCAGAAAGCAATCAAAAAGACCGGTTGCCCTGGTGTATTGTATGGTTTCCATGACCCTTAATCCCAGCCGTATTTTTCCACGTATTGTTTCAGCCCGCTCCATGTGGCCCAGCACATCATGAGAACCACCACGGCAAAGGGCAGGCCCGTGGTAATGGCTGCGGTCTGCAACGCCACAAGCCCGCCGCCGAGAAGCAGGATTGCCGCCACAGCCCCCTCGGTGACAGCCCAGAAAAGGCGCTGGGGTTTTGGGGGATCGGGGTTGCCGCCTGCGGTGATGATGTCGATGACCATGGAGCCCGAGTCAGAAGAAGTGACAAAAAAACTGATCACCACCACCACGGCGAGAAGGGAGGTGACCGTGCTCAGGGGAAATTGCTCAAGAAAGACAAACAGGGAGACGGGAATGTTTTCCTGGACCGCCTTGGACAGCCCGCCCATTCCAAACATTTCGATATAGATGGCGCTGTTTCCAAACACCGTCATCCAGAAAAAGGTGACAAAGGTGGGCACAAGGAGCACGCCCATCAAATATTCCCGGATGAGACGTCCATAGGAGACACGGGCGATGAACATCCCCACAAAAGGAGACCAGGCAATCCACCAGCCCCAGTAAAAGACGGTCCAGCCGTTCTGCCAGTTCCCTCCGCTGTAAGCTTCGTTCCAGAACGCCAGGGAGGGAAAGACATCGAAATAGTGGCCCACATTTTGAATAAAGGAGTTGATGATAAAAAGCGTGGGTCCCAGGATGAAGACAAACATCAGCAGGGTAAAGGCCACGCCCAGGTTGATGTTGCTGAGAAGCTTAATTCCGCCGTCCAGCCCCCTGACCACGGACCAGGTGGCAAGGGCGGTGATGCCGGCAATGAGAAAACACTGGACAACGGCATTCTGGGGGAGTCCGAAAATATGGGAGAGGCCGGCATTGACCTGCTGAACCCCAAGCCCCAGGGAGGTGGCCACGCCGTAGAGACAGGAGACCGTTGCCAGGATATCGATGAAGTTTCCGATGGGGCCGTAGATCTTGTCGCCGAGGAGGGGGTAGAAGACGTTACGGATGGAGAGGGGGAGCCCCTCGGAAAACCCGAAAAAGGCCAGCCCCAGCCCCACCAAAGCATAAATGGCCCAGGGATGGAAGCCCCAGTGCAGAAAGGTCAAATCCATGGCCTTCTGGGCGGCTTCCTTGGTGCCCGGTTCGGTAAAGGGGTTGCCGGCAAAATGAAACATGGGCTCGGCAACACCGTAAAAGAGAATCCCGATGCCCATGCCGGCGCTGAACAGCATGGCAAACCAGCTGATGGTGGAGAATTCAGGCTCGGCTTCAGGACCTCCGATGCGAAGGGATCCGTATTTGCTGAGCATCAAAACGACGCAGAAGATCAAAACCACGTTCATGACAAGAACAAAAAACCATCCAGTGGCATCGGCGATCCAGGACTGGGCACTCCCTAAAATGCTCTCGGCCGTGGAGCCAAGGGCTATGGTCAGGGCCACCCCCAGGATGATGATCGCTGCGCCGCCAAAAAACACCCATGGATGGATATCGTATTTAAAAATTTTTGCATCCAGATTCCGTATGGTTCCTTTGGTTCGTTCTTCTGTACTCCTCAAGTCCTCGGACATTTATCTCTCCTTGACTATAGGTTGTTATGACCAAGCCCTTATTTACAGCAACTTTAATTTTGACTGTATGCACACAAATTTTTCAGCAACGCAGCAGATGGATGCGTTTTCACTCGAGCAAAGAATAGTTGGAATTGCCGTACCACGTCAGGCTCAACGATTTTTTTTCAAAACCACCTTTTCATCGGTTTCCTCGATTTCAAATGCATCGGTGAATCTGAAATCCGGCAGGCAGTCGGAATCAAAGGCGCAGACATAGCCCTTGCGCCTGCGGACAATCCGCTTGGCCTTTTCCTCCTGCTCCTTGATCCCCCTTACCTGGTATCTGGTTTTATCCCTCCGGTTCAATACCTGAACGTGTTCTTTCAAGGTGAACAGGGAGATCCCGAATTCCCGGGTAATTTCCTCGGCTGTTCTGTCCTCTTTTATCATTTTTCTCAGCTTGTTCGGCTTGAAACTGGGGCTGTAAATGCTTTCCATGGTACCGGCCTGTTTGTTATGTGGTTAAGGTTAAATTTTCTGTAAAATGATCCGGTCTTTTTCCACGATCATCTCAAACCTGTCTCCCGGCTGAAAATCGCTTTTTGCAAGCATTTTCGGAGAAAAGACAATACCCTCCTGGTGGAATGCCGGTGTTAGTTTCTGCCTCTCTTCAAAGAGTCCTTTTACCTCATAGTATTTTTTATCCAGATTCTGCAGCATCAACAGCTGCTCCTTGACAGACCACCTGGAAATTTTGAGTTCCTCCATGATTTCCCTTGCGGTCTTTCCCTGCTGGATCAAATCCCTCAGCACATCGGGATTGTACTTGTGGCTGTAACTTCCCTTTGCCATCGTAGTCCTCCATTTGTGTTATCGTTGGCATTGAGCCCGTATCCCCCAATTCTTGAGGTTTGGGATACAAGATCTGATTTCGATGGACAAGTATATGATATAGACCATCGGGCTTGGTCATAACATCGGCCAACCTGGGGTGGGGTCAGGCTTTCGTTATTAACATTATCGTGTGCTTTATGGCTTGACTGTGCTTTTCTGTCCGATAACGTCAATAACAAAAGCCAGACCCCTTTGGCCCGCCAAATTGTGACGAGTGGCCGATGTTATGACCAAGCCCATGATTTCCATGGCTGCAGGCAAAACGACAAACACCATTCCGGTATTACGTCAGGCCGTCCAAAATAATAAGATCCACCATCCGGCTTGTCTTTTGTCCCGTCTTCTGCATTGCGTCCATGGGTACATATTTTAAAGAAAAGAGAGGAAAAGATGGGAAAAAATGTTGTAGATAAAATTGACGACGCTGTTTTTGTCAAGACTGTCCTTGTCAGCGTTTCTGACAAAACAGGGCTTGACACCTTGATACCCGGTCTGTTGAGGATCAACCCCGGTATCACCATCCTGTCAACAGGGGGAACCTTTGCCAGGATAAAAGAGCTGCTTGGCAAAGAGGCCGACAACTGCTTAAGGCAGGTCTCCGAGTACACCGGCCAGCCGGAAACCCAGGGGGGGCTGGTCAAAAC
>JAWOGI010000151.1:0-15956 GCA_046496975.1 Desulfobacteraceae bacterium
GAGGCAGCCGGTCCGGGGCATTGTCCGTAGCGGTTTTGAGCGGCAGCGGTCAGCATGGACGCTGAAGGAGCTGCCGCTCACCTCGGAGCAAATCTTGGATGATTTGCGTGACTCGAAGAGGAGCCCTGGCTCCATGAGCGTAGGGCAATGCCCCGGATCGGCTGCCGGCGCACCACGACTTTCATATAAAAACAACAGCAAAGCGAGCTTTAACTCAAGTAGCATAACGATGATATTTTTTTTTATCAAGGGATTAAAGGAAAATTTTTCTGGACAAACAAAAAAAATACTGATTTGCTTTCTTTTACTGAAAAAATTTGAATATTTATTGACGGCGAACTTTTTTTTTGTATATGAATACCTGACACTTTATCTTCAAGCCATTGCTGCCTGGTCTTATGCCCAAACCCTGAGCGCAGGGGGAGACATGGGAAAAACCGGGCAACCGGCTTGAAAATCCAGTGCAGACCATGTTCAAATGGAAAGACAACAATGGCCCGCTCACTTTCAGGAGAGGTGATTTGCCCTGCCAGGGGCGGCAACACCGAAAACCGAAGGGGCCGGCAACATTTTCCTTTTCACGGCTTTTCGCTGCTGCGAAATGGAACAATATTACTAACAAAGGACAGGAAAATGGCAAAGATAGATCTACCCAGGCTGAAACAGATTGTTGGACAAGAGAACGTAAAATCGGATCCAGCCGATCTCTATGCGTACGGTTCTGACTCGTCGGTACACCATGCATCCGCAGAGGCTGTTGTCAGACCCGAAAACACGGAACAGGTCCAGCAGATAATGCGATGGGCCGATGAGAACCGCGTACCCGTCATCTCCAGGGGCGGAGGGTCGGCCATGTGCGGCCAGACAGTGCCGGTGCAGGGGGGCATCACCCTGGACATGAAACGGATGAACCGCATCCTCGAGATCAACCCCCCGGATGTCTATTGCCGGGTGGAGCCGGGGGTGGTGGATGACGACCTGAACAGCGCATTGAAACCCTTTGGGGTCTTCTATCCCCCGACGCCGGCCTCCAGCAGAATCGCCACCATCGGGGGAGAGATCGGCAACAACGCCAGCGGGGTCCGGTCGGTGAAATACGGCGCCACAAGGGAGTCCGTCCTCGGCATGAAGGTGGTCCTGGCCAACGGCGATCTGGTCACCCTTGGCACCCGCACAAGGGTGGAAGCCACCGGATATCAGCTCCACAAGCTCATTGTGGGATCCGAAGGAACCCTGGGGGTGGTGGTGGAAGCCACCCTGAGTTTTGTTCCCATCCCCAAATTCCGCTGCCTCGGCATGGCAAACTTTGACCGCCTTGAAGATGCCGGTGGGGCCATTGCCAGCATCATGGCGGGCGGAGTCTCTCCTTCCATGCTGGAACTGATGGACAACGTGGCCATCAAGGCGGTGAACAAAACCATGGATCTGGGCATCCCCGACGTGGCAGCCATCCTGCTCTACGAAGCCGACGGCATGGGCAAAGAGGCGGTGGACCATGAGATCGACCGCATGAAAACCCTCTGCGAACAGCACAACGGCACCGGCATCAAGAGCAGCTACGATCCCCAGGAGCGGACAAAGATCTTCATGGGCCGGAAAAAGCTCTTTCCCGCCCTGTCCAAATTCAGCGACACCCTCTCCAGCACCTCCCTTGCCGATGACATGGCCGTTCCCTATTCAAAGATGGCCGAAACGGCGGCAAAGATCCACGAGGTTGCCAAACGGAACAATATCATCATGACCGCCTACGGCCACTGCGGCTCCGGCTGCATGCACACCAAAATCCTCATGGACCCCACCCGCCAGGATCAGTGGGACTCTGCCAGAAAAGCCGTGGCGGAAATCTACGAGTATGTCCGCTCCGTCCACGGCACCACATCTGCCGAACACGGTATCGGCATCTCCAAGGCGTCGGCCTTTCAGCTTGAAAAAGCCAACTCGCTGACGTTGATGGCAAATGTCAAAAAGGCCTTTGATCCCAACAACATCCTCAACCCGGGCAAGCTGATGCAGGCCCCGGAAGACTGGGTAACCGCAACGGATCTGAGATATATGATCGCTTAATATGACCATGGACCGGCCATGCCGGTTATAAAAACAAACACAGGATATCTTATGGAACAGAGAACGATGGAATTCAATCACCTGGAAAAATGGAAATCCACCCTGGACAACTGCATCCGGTGTGGATACTGCTATGAACACTGCCCCCTTGCCAAGCACACCCGGTGGGAGTCTGACACCCCAAGGGCCAAGATGAGCATGCTCTTTGGCATGCTCTCCGGCGAGCTGGCCCCCTCCTCGTACATTGCAGAAAAGCTCTTCTCCTGTTTTTACTGCCAGCGGTGTACGGCGGCCTGCTCCAGCGGTGTGCCCATCACCGAAGTGTTCACCGATGCCAGGGCCGATTTTGCCGGCACGGAGTTCGAGATGCCCGGGACCACATCGGTGACGGGCAAAGAATGCGCTGCCTGCCTTGCCTGTGTCAGGGTCTGCCCCCACGAGGCAAGGTCCTTCCAGGACGGGGTGATCGTCACAGACCGGGTAAAATGCCAGAGCTGCGGAATCTGCGTGGACACCTGCCCGAGACAGGCCATTACCATTGAAACGGCCTACGGCACCGACCGGGGATTTCTCGACGGGGAAGTGGCGGCGTTTCTCGAAACAGAGAACGGCAAGGCCATTGTTTTCGGGTGCAACTGGTCCTTTTACCCGGATCTCCAGACCGCAGTTGCTCCCCCGTCCGACGACGAAGAGCCGGAGTACAAGATCCTCATCAACCTGTGCGGGGGAAGGCTGCAAAAGACCCAGCTTATCGAGCCCCTGCTCAACAACGGCTGGGGCGTGCTGGTGGCCTGCTGTCCCGACGGAGACTGCGAGCACGACGGCAATGTCAAGGCCAAATCCCATGTAAATTACCTGCGATCGCTTTTAAAAACCATGGATATCCATCCGGACCGGATCCAGCTGGTCCAGATTGCCCATGGTGACAAAGCCGGCTTCCAGGCGGCCATCGACACCTTCATGGAGAGAATCAACGCCCTTGGACCGCTGATCCAATAACAGAAACCCCGCTATTTTACTAATTTTGACGGTTCCGTCAAATATGGGGTCAAAACCTGACCCCAAACCAACAACCAAGTTACTTTAGGATCTTTCCCAAATGAAGATAACACTACCCTATGGAAAAAACGGAGAGCTTGCGGCCGATATCAGTGACGACATCGCAACAAGTTTTCTTGAAGCAAACGATGTTTCTATCGGAGAGCCTGAAGCCCTCATCCAGGAGGCGATCAACCTCCCGATAAACAGTAAAAACCTCGACGGTTTTCTTGCCGGTGCAAAGAATCTTCTGATCATTGTCAACGACGCCACACGGCCCACCCCCACAAAACAGGTCCTCCAGCTGATCCTTGATTCGATCAAAACCGTGGAATTTCAATTCATCATTGCCACAGGTGCCCACAGGGGGCCGTCCCACGAGGAGTACCTCCAGATCTTCGGCCCATGGTACGAAGAGATCAAGGAGAAAATCATCGTCCACGATGCCCGCAAAGACGAAGATATGGTGTTTCTCGGCAAATCCTCCAACGGCACGGAGATGTTTGTCAACAGAGCCGGGGTTGAGGCGGACAGGATCATGATCATCGGGTCGGTGGAGCCCCATTATTTTGCCGGATACACCGGGGGCAGAAAATCCTTTCTCCCGGGGATTGCCGGGTACAAGACCATTGAACAGAACCACAAGCTGGCCCTGGTGCCCCAGGCAAAGGCCCTTGCCCTGGCGGGCAACCCGGTTCACGAGGACATGGAAGATGCCATCAAGACGGTGAAAAACGAAATTTTTGCCATCATGACCGTCCTGGACAAAAACCACAGCATCTACGCCGCCACTGCCGGGGATATCCACGACTCCTTTTCCGCGGCCATTGACGCGGCCAACGAGGTGTTTTCCGCACCGTTGAAGAAAAAGGCCGACATTGTTGTTTCCGTTGTGAAATTCCCCCAGGACATCGACCTCTACCAGGCGCAGAAGGGTATTGACAACGCAAAGCTGGCATTAAAAGAGAACGGGATAATGATCCTGGTGAGCAAGTGCAGGTGCGGCATCGGAGGAAAGGCCTTTGCCGATCTTCTGGGCAACAGCAGCTCTCCGAAACAGGCCCTTGAGACCATTGAAAAGGGGTATGTCCTGGGATACCACAAGGCGGCAAAAATGGCCGAGATCGGCATGTGGGCCCAGATGTGGGCGGTAACGGACATCGAAGACGAGGTGATCTCAAAGCTCTTTATCAAGCCCTTTGGCTCCCTCCAGGAGGCACTTGACCGGGCCATTGAAGAGAAGGGAAAAGAGGCTGAGGTGCTCTTTCTCATGGACGGCGGACTCACCGTCCCCATGGTGGAGTAAAAATAAGCGGCGTGGCCGGTCCACGCCGCTTGTATGGGTTCAGGTCAGTTTTTCGGCAAACCGGGTTGCCTTTTTCTGGAAATCGTCGGCCATATTGGAGGCAACGGTGACAAAGGCTACCCGCTCCGGGTCAAGGCCCATGGCTTCAAGCCTTTTACGGATCTCGGCCACCCGCCATTTTGCATAGATATTGCCCCGTTCCGCCTTGCAGTTTCCCTCGTGGCAGGCTGCCACCATGACACCGTCTGCCCCCTGGACAAGGGCGTTCATGATGAATTCCACCTCCACCTTGCCGGCACAGGGCACTTCTACCATCCTGAACCCCCCGGGGAAGGGCATACCAAAGGCCGACCCTGCCAGGCCCGCTTCCAGGGCCGAATTCCGGCAGCAGAACGCAACAATGGACGGGCCTTCCGTGGCGGCGCCGACAGCTTCTTTCACCTCTTTTTTCAGGTCATCGTCCTTGAACTCGCCGATCTGGATGGCATCCATGGGGCATTCACTGGCGCAGATGCCGCACCCCTGGCAGGCAATCGGGGAGATAACCGCAGCGCCGTTTTCCCAGAAGATGGCGCCGTGGGGACAGCAGCGGTAGCAGGTCAGGCAGATGACACAGCGGTTTTCATCCACCGTTGCCTTCTCTTCGGCAACAAGTTTGACCCCGCTGCCGATGAACGCCTTGACCCCAAGAACTGCATTGGCCGCCTCGGCTGCAGTGTTGGCGACAAAAATCCCCTCCCTGTTGGATTTTGCAGGAAACCGATGAACATTGTTGCTGGGCAGAAACCCTTCAAGGTCGGTGTCTATCCTGAGAAGATCGGCCTGGTCCAGCTCCGAAAGCCCCGGTTTTACCGCCTCTTCCACAACAATAAAATCCGGTGCAAGCTCGACGGCATCCCGGAGCACCGGGTCCTTTGCAACGATCTTCAAAACGTTGTCCTGATGGGTAATTTCGGGCATTTCACCGGGCTTGATGCAGACAACCCCGTTGTGCCTCCCCTTAGTGAAAAGCCGCTCCAGCCCCTGGCCGGCCACCTTTACATTGCCGGCATAGATATAGGCGCTGCACTTTTCCAGAGCCTGGACGGCAAGGGCCGATTCCAGAACCCGCCGGGTGGCGTCGGGAGATCCCTCCTGGCCGAACCCTGTGACAAAGGCGATGGTCGAGCCGTTTTTCCCGGCAAGCTCTTGCCTGCCCCGGCTGGTGCCGAGCATCTCTTCGAGGGTTGTCTGGGTGATGACCCGGTCACTCAAACCGATGTTGTACTTGTCGTTGAGGGGTTGAGGAACGTATTCAGGGGCCACAACCACGGCACCGAATGTCTGCTGAACCGTTTCGCTGTTTCTTGTAATGGATGCCCTGAAATCACCTGCCACACCGGCAAACTCTGACAAAACGGCGTTTGACAGCACCTTGACACTTTCCGGGGCATCTACTTCTCCCCTGGCGATGACAAGGGGGTTACACCCCGATTCAGCCAGGGCCTGTGCCGCATCAATTCCCGCCGGCCCGGCCCCGAGGACCAGGACATCTCTGCTTATCGTCGTCTCCATCATTTGATTCCCCCCAGATATTTCATGGCTTCAAAGGCTGTTTTTCCCGAACCGGCAATGGTATCTGCAATACTTGCCGGTCCCGCAGCGGTGCCTGCAACAAAAACCCCGGAATCGGCGCTGCTGTCAAGGAAACCGTCCTCGGTAACAGGGAGATCAAAAATTTCTGCTGTTTCTGCCGTATCCTGCCCGGGCATGATGCCCACGGAGAGCACCACAAGATCAAA
Source organism: Desulfobacteraceae bacterium (assembly GCA_046496975.1). Classification (GTDB taxonomy): domain Bacteria; phylum Desulfobacterota; class Desulfobacteria; order Desulfobacterales; family Desulfobacteraceae; genus DATFJZ01. The sequence goes on from JAWOGI010000151.1 coordinate 6,190, forward strand.
GACCTCCGATGCCGGGGTTCCCTCGGCTTCGACCATGTGCCGAAGCTGCAGCTGCCCCTCGGCCACTGGATAGATATCAACGGGAATGGTTCTGACAAAACGGACATCGGACTTGATCTGCTGGTAAAACACGGGAAACTCTTTTCCGGCATTCTGGATATCGATATAAAACACCGAAATATCCGTTTCGGGCTTTTTGTGCTTGACAGTGGCGGACATGCGCAGGGCATAGGCGCAGCACACCTCGGAGCACCACAGGTGTCCCAGGCGTTCATCCCTTGAGCCCACACACTGGATAAAGGCAATCTTTTCCGGGGCCTTTCCGTCGGAGGGTCTTGCAACCGAGGCGTTCTCCCGGAGCATGTTCTCAAGCTCCATGCCGGTTATCACATTATCCCACTTTCCGTACCCATAGGTGGACTTTTCATTGGGATCAAAGGGAGTGTACCCCGTTGCAACAACAACAGCATCCACGGCCAGTTCACCTTCACTTCCCATGTTGCCGATATCTTTTGCCCCTTCCGGCGCACTGTCAATCTCTTCTGCGGTTTTCACGTAAAACGGCACATTGTGCCGGGAAAATCCCGTTAAAATCCCCGGGGCTCCCCCATCAACGGGGCTTTTTTCCAGTATCGCCGTGATGGAGCCGGAACGGTCCACCTGCTTTACCCGGGTTCGTAAATGAACATTGATCAAAGGCTCGTTTACCACATCTTTCAATATCTGTTCAACACTGCAGGCTCCGCACTGCAGGCATTTGTCCGTCGCCTTACAGGTAAATCCTATGCTGTGGCCGCCGAGGAAACAGCTCTTCTCCACAAGCTCTACGCTGACCTTCTGCCTGGAAAGCTCCAATGCTGCAGCAAGGCCGGCAATACCGCCTCCGACTACCATCACTTTTCCGGTTTTTTCATTCAATTGGAAACTCCTCTTGTGCAATTAACATCACAATAAACAATGGCTCTTTCAGGGTTCCACCGGGGCAACCCTGAAAACTGGGCAGTCAAGGTTAATCCATTTGCGGTCTTGGCAGCATCCCTGCTCTTTCGGCAATTTCAGGCACCTTGTGCTCCCATTCAATGGCCATGAGATGGACCCCGGCAATCCCCTTTGTCTCCCTGAATTCCTCGATCTGCTCACATGCTATCTTGATGCCTTCATCGGCGACCTTTTTCTTGTCAACGCCCTTGAGCCGGGAGATGAGCTCTTCGGGGACATCCATGCCGGGAACCTTTTTCTGCATGTACCTTGCCATACCGACGCTCTTCATGGGGGTGACCCCGGCGAGGATGGCAACCTTTTCCGTCAGGCCCATGTCATTGGCCTGTTTTGTCCACTCCCGCATCTTGTCCATGTTGTAAATGCACTGGGTCTGTACAAAGTCGGCGCCGGCCTTTACCTTTTTGGCAAGGCGGTGGACCCGCCACTCAAAGGGATCTGCAAAGGGGTTGGCCGCCGCACCGATGAACATCTTGGGGGGAACGTCGATGTCGGCACCGCCGAGGAACTTGCCCTCGTCCCTCATCTTTTTCACCATGTGGACCAGCTGCATGGAGTCGAGGTCAAACACCCCCTTGGTCTGGGGATGGTCACCGAACATCTGGTGATCCCCGGAAAGGCAGAGGAGGTTTTTCAATCCATGGGCATAGGCCCCGAGAATGTCCGCCTGCATGGCGAGCCGGTTGCGGTCCCGGCACACCATCTGGTAATTGGGCTCCACACCGCCTTCCTTGCAGATCATGGCTGCCGCCCAGGAGGACATGCGCACCATGGCGGTCTGGTTGTCCGTGATATTGGCCATATCCACCATGCCCTTGAGGTGGGCCACTTTTTCCTTCAAAGCGTCCACATTTGCGCCCCGTGGAGGCCCGACTTCCCCGGTAAAGGCAAAATGTCCGGCATTGAGTACTTTTTCAAGATTGCTTCCTGATTTCATATTGTTCTCTCCCTCAAATAGTTTCACTCAACCTTGGTTTTTCAGCTTTGGTGGGACCTTGGAAGGTTGAGGTGTTCATTGTCACCAAACGGTTGGCCGTGGCTCAGCTGGTCTTTAATTATTCCAGTGCTTTTACCCGCTCTTCATATCCCGGCTGAACCACTTTTCTGGGTTTCTGATTGCTCCAGTCATTGGGTGGAGAGAGTTCAATGATTTGATCCAGACGTCCCTGGGCGGCAAGACGTTCGTAAATCTGAAACCAGGCACAGGGCTGCTCGGTGTCGATTTCACAGCTTCCCTGGTTGGTACCGCCGCAGGGTCCGTTGAACAGTGACTTGGCGCACATGGTGACAGGGCAGATGCCGCCTGTTATCCCAAGAACACAATCCCCGCAGGCCCGGCATTTTTCCTCATACCAGCCGACATCAAGGTTCACGCCGATGAACGAGGTATTGACCGCCGGGAAGACCGGTTTGTCAGGAAACCGCTGGGCAAGAAACTGGATGCCTGCACCGCAGGCCATGGAAACAAAGGCATCGTAGTCGTCGGCAATTTTATCCAGTTCCTCCAGAAACTCCATGTCACACTGCCGCTCCAGGGTCTCTGCGCCAAATTCAATACCATCCTTTGCACAGGCAAGACTCAGCTCGGCATTCAGGGTCTCGACCTCCTTGGACCCCCCTGCCAGACAAACGGCGACACAGGTCCCGCACCCAAGGGTCAGAACTTTTTTATATCCGGCCACCATTCGCTTTATCTCTTCAAAGGGTTTTCGCTCCGCAACAATCATGGCTCCTCCTGTTTAAATGAAACTTTACACCAAATAAGATTTCAGGCAGCACCCTTTAACGGCTGTTGCCTGCAAAGAAAGATTTCATACCTTTCGCTATCAGGAATTAAAACCAGCCTTTTCACCCGAGGAAGCTGATCACACTGCCGGACCTGTCCGACAACTTTGCCGGACATGGGTCAGGGGCTGTAATCACCCCTCTCCTCATTACAAAAACAGGGCTTTGATCATAACTTGGCCACACACGCTGGTCGTGGAACACGGGGTTGATCAAGGCCCAAAAATACGCGTTCAATTTCCACTGTTATATCAAAGCCATAAGCCTTCAGTACTCAGCTGTCAGTTTCCAGTAACTCCCCTGCCGGTTACTGACTGCTGATTGCTTTCAAACTTTTTTGTGGCCGCTTCGATAACATGGACCGGCCATGCAGGTTATTAAAAACAGCGTCTTTCCAGTCAACAGGTATCTTTTCCAGATAATAAGATAAATGTCAAGGGTATTAAACCTTTATCCTCTGAGGGAGATTCAGCGGCTAAACTGTAATCATAAAATTTGTTCTATCGGCCCTGCCGCCAAATGGAAGATAAAATCACCACTTGATTTATCTTGATAAAGGCTTTATATCTGATTTGTTATGATATCAAAAAACAAGATATTTGAAAAACTCGAAAGCTCGGACAACCTGCCAAAGCTTCCCCAGGTGATGCTGGAACTGGTCAGGGCGTGCAGCAGTGACACCACCGACACCAGGGAGCTGACCCGTATCATCTCTGCCGATCCGGCCCTCACATCAAAACTCTTGACAATCATCGGTTCAGGGTATCTCTACCTGCCAAAAGAGATCAGCAGCATCGAAACCGCCGTGGTATACCTCGGCATGGACACCATCAGGAACATTGCCCTGAGTTCGGCTGCCATGCAGGTTTTTCAACCTCCGGCCCCCCCGGCGGGATTTGATCTGCACCGGTTCTGGTTCGATTCCTACAAATGCGCGGTGATTTTCCGCAAACTGGCACAGGCCACCGGGCAGGCAGACCCGGAAGAGTCCTTCCTTACCGGCCTGCTCCACGGCACGGGAAGGCTGGTGCTGATGCAGCATTTTCCCGAGGACTACCCTTCTCTTGTGAACAACGGCCCTGCGCTTTCCGACCAAGAACTCCTTGCCGGGGAAAAAAAGCAGTTTGACACAGATGCCTATGAAGTCAGCTCCTGGCTGTTTCAAAGGTGGAACCTCAACCCACTGATGGCGGATGCGCTGTTGCACATCAACGCATCCGGAAAAGAGATCAAAGAGGCCCTTCCCCCTGTAACTCTTTTGTCCCTGGCAAAAAGGCTTGCAGCCTTCAATGACAAACAAAACAGCCATGACCGGCTCGTCCTGCCGGAAACCCTCTTTCCAGCCGGACTTTCCCCCGGCCAGGTGGAAACCATGGCAAAAGAGGCCGAGGACCAGACCCGTGCCATGGCAGAGAGCCTCGGCATCGACTTTAGTGCTTCCCTTCCCCCGGCCCTCGACTCCCCCCTTGGTTCCAAGATCAAGGAGATCTCCCTCTTCCACGGCACCATGCAGAGCCTTTTGCTGGCAAAGGACCTTGACACCATCCTCCACACCGTTGAGCAGGGACTTAAAATTGTTTTCAATGTACCGCGGGTTTTCTTTTTTCTCTTTGACCAGAAAAAAAAGGTGTTTGCCGGCCGCTGCAGCAAAAACGATGTCCACCACCGCATAGTTGGAAGCCTGGCCGTTCCCCTGGGCAACAGCTCGAGCATCATCACCAGATCCCTGGCAAAAAACGGGATTATCACCAGCCCCACCGATTCACAAAAGGGCCCTTCGGCCATTTCAGATATCCAGATGGCACGGCTCATGGGAACCGACGGGATTGCGGCCCTTCCCATGGATGCCGGCAGCAGGGAGCCTGTGGGGGCCATCCTCCTCGGCATCAATGCCGGGGAAAGGAAAAACATTGAGGCAAACAGAGACCTGGCCGCGCTGTTTTCCAAACAGTGCGGCCTGTGCATACAGAACCTTGAATACCAGGAGGAGCAGGCTGAACTGGTGCACAATGAAAAAATAAAGGCATTGACAGCCGTCACCCGGAAAATTGTCCATGAAATCAACAATCCCCTGGGGGTTGTTTCAAATTACATTAAAATGCTCAGCATGAAACTGCCTGACAAGCACCCTGCCCAGGGTGAAATCCAGGTTGTATCTGAAGAGATACAGCGCATCGCCACCCTTATGGAAAGTCTCTCAACCTTTTCCGAGCCTGAAATAAATGAGTTTGAAAGTGTGGACCTCAACCAGGTGTTAACCGGTATTCTGGCCATCATGAAAAAATCCCTGCTGCAGCCCAGGGGAATTGAAGCAGCCATCTTTCCCGACACCTCCCTTCCCAGGGTGAAAACCGACCAGAACAGCATCAAACAGGTCGTTATCAATCTTTTGAAAAACGCTGCCGAAGCCCTGGGTCAAGGGGGAAAAATCGACATCACAACACGGTTTCTGGACAAGTCTGAAAAACTGCTCATCGATGAAAAAAAGAAATTACCCGGCAGTGTTGAAATCGTCATCCAGGACAACGGGCCGGGCGTGGACCCGGCCATTGGAAACAGACTCTTCGATCCCTATGTCTCATCAAAGGGGAAGGGCAAATCCGGCCTTGGTCTCTCCATTGTCCAGCAGATCATCACGAAACTCAACGGCACCATCACCTGCACCAGCAGAAAGCAGGGGGGAACCTGCTTTGCCATAATCCTGCCCGTTGCCTCGGCAAGGAAACGATAATTGCCGGCGGCCAGCCCCCTCCCATACTCCGGCGGTTCAACGGACCCGGCGCTGAAAACAGGCGACCTGTTTTTCCGGCACGGCCTGATCACCTCCGGCGACATTGACACCATACTGGCCATCCAGAAGAACAACGCCTCCATGGGAAGTGCTCACCGGTATTTCGGAGTCCTTGCCTGCCATTTAAACCTCATCACCCCCATTGACAACTACCATCTTCTCAACCGGCACAACAAGATTTTCGGCCTGGAGCACTTTTTCTCATCCTCTTCCATGGTTTCAAAAAAAAAGGCGGCCAGGGCCATGGATAAATCCAGGGCATCGGGCATCCCCCTTATCACCACTGCCCTGGAATTCAAGCTTGTTTCCAGGGATGATCTTAAAAAAATCCTGTTCAACCTCTACCACATCCCCTATCGCTCCGTTTATTCCCACCAATTTGACAAAAACAGTTCCGGTGAGCTGCAGCGCATCATCCCGGAGCACCGGGCACAGGCCGGGGGGATCATCCCCCTGGTCATGAAGGAGGAGGTCCTTCTGGTGGGCATAACTGCGCCTGGGAACCTGGATGAGGTCAAACAGCTGAGCCATGAGTTCCCCCACCACCGGTTCAAGACCGTGTTCATCTCTTTTTTTGACTTTACGGCCCTTTTGCCAAAACTCTACACCAGGGAAAGTTCTGCAGTTGAGCCAGAGGGAACCGCCCCGGACATTGACCCTCTCCCCGATTTTAAATGCCGGATCAGGAATCCAAAAACCCAGGCAGACCGTGTGGCATCTTTGTACCAACAGTACCAGAGGCTGGAAAAACAGGTCAACAACCGGCAGGAGACCGGTCAGTTCGACTCGTTCAAGGAGTTCATCATTGAAAAACACCGGGAAATAACCGGGCAGTACCACGCCATGGCCATTGAGTTTTCCTTTAAGACAGACAACAGCAGAGTATTGATCAGCGCATCTCCCCAAACAGAGGATGAAACAACAGTCCATGGCTAGGGTCATCACCATAACAAGCGGCAAGGGTGGAGTGGGCAAGACCAGCATAAGCCTGAACCTCTGCCTGGAGCTGGCCGCCGCAGGATACAAAGTGGCGCTGTTTGATGCCGATCTGGGACTGGCCAATATCAATGTTCTTACGGGCATCCATCCGGAAAAGACCCTGTCGTCGGTGATCGACGGCCAGGCATCCCTGGATGAGATCCTCCTGAAAAACTACCAGGGGATTGACATCATTCCAGGGAGTTCAGGGGTGGAAAAACTGGCGGATCTTGACGAAAAAGGTGCCAGGCGGTTAATCCGATCCTTTGTCGGCCTGGACAACTACGACTTTCTTATTTTTGACACATCAGCGGGAATCTCACCCCAGGTGATCTCCTTTTGCATGGCCTCCACGGACATCCTCCTGGTTGTGACACCGGAACCCACATCCCTCACCGATGCCTATGCCATGCTCAAGCTCCTTTCAAAAAAACGGTATTCCAGTACCGTCAAAATCGTCATCAACCGGGTAAAGAACAAAAAAGAGGCAGAAACGGCCTATTTTCACCTGAAAGAGACGGTGAAACAGTTCCTTGCCATCGATATCTCGCCCCTTGGCATGGTCGTTAAAGACAAGCATGTGGGCATGGCGGTTATCTCCCAGACCCCTTTTTCCATGGTCTTTCCCGACGCCCCCGCCACAAAATGCATCAAACAGATAAGCCAAAAAATCGCCGCCGGTCCCGGTGGGAAAAACAGTCGCCCCATTGAGGAGTTCTGGGAAAAATGCCTTGGTTTTCTGTCAGGGGAAACCATCTCCGCAAAGATTGAAGCCATGGAAGAGAACATCGCGCGGCTGTTAAACGAGGTCAAGGCCCTTAGAGAGACCCTCTCCGCGGAGGAAAACCGGCAGGAGCAGCGGAACGAGACTCCCCCGGAGCCTTCGCCCAAGGTCCAAATCCTTCTTGATTTTAAGGCGTGGCTGAAGCAGCGAACCGGATAACCCATACCCATGGTATGTCGGCAAGGAAACCCGCTTTTATAAGAAAGCCATCAGCCTTCAGTAATTAGTACTGCTTGCGGATTTTATCCGCAAAGTGATAAGTGATAAGTGGGAAGTGGGAAGTGGGAAGTGAAGATCCCAAACTATCCACTACCCACTACCCACTACTCACTGGAGTGAACGGAGAGAGCGACCAGTACTCAGTTATCAGCTTCCAATAGATACCTGCTGCTTACTGACGGCTGATGGCTGATGGCTTTCATGGTTTGTTGTGAGCAGGTACTCTATGGGCTTCCCCGTTTCTTCAGGGCAAGTATCCTGTCATAAACAGCTTTTCTGGACAAGCGGTATTGGTCGGAGAGGGTTCTGGCAAGGGGGGCTGTTTTAGTGCCGCTGGTTTCCAGGGCATGGCGGATTTTTTTGTCCAGCTCGTCTTCGGTGATGGTGATGTCACAACCATCGCTGCCCTGGCAAAAGACCACACACTCGCCCTTTACACTGGGCTTGCTCTCCAGGGCGGCAATGATCTCGGACAGGGTGCCCCTTACATACTCCTCGTGGAGTTTTGATATCTCCCGTGCCACCATGGCAGGCCGGTCGCCCATGACGGCGAGCAGTTGTTCCAGGAGGGTTATGGTGCGTTTGGGGGATTCGTAAAAAATAAGGGTGGCTGTTTGATGTTTCAGTTCGGCAAGAACCTTTTCTCTTTTTCCCTTTTTCCGGGGCAGGAACCCGGAAAAGTGAAAGGAATCCGTGGCAATGCCTGAAACGCTCAGGCCGGTCACGGCAGCGCAGGCGCCGGGCAGGGGAACCACGCTGATCCCCTCCTGGACAGCGGCTTTGACAATGGTGTAGCCTGGATCGGAAATGCACGGAGTGCCTGCATCGGAAACCAGAGCAATGCTTCGCCCCTGTTTCAACACCTGGATGAGCCTTGGCACCCTGGTATCCTCATTGTGTTCATGGCAGGAGATCAATTCCTTTCTGATCTGGAAAAAAGCGAGGAGTTTCCCGGTGTGTCGTGTATCTTCCGCAGCCACCACATCCACCTGGTTTAAAATCCGCACCGCCCTGTAGGTGATATCCTCAAGGTTGCCGATGGGGGTTGCCACAACATACAGTGTACCAAAATTCATGCCTGTTTTCTCTCTTTGGCCTTGATCATAAGACCGGCCATGGCTGGACAAAGTTGACCGGAGCTGTGATCACGCCCCTCGCTGTTACCGGCTTCATTCCTTAAAATCCCGGCTGAAAAGCGTTCTCGATGTGCTCTATGTCAAGACGGTCGCCCTTTTTCACAACGGCAACCACATCGAACCGGACCCTGGCCTGTTCGGCCCGGGTTTCCCGGATATAGCAGGCAGCACCAAAGGCGATTTTTTTCTGCTTGGAAGGGGTCACCGCCTCCCTGGGAGATCCCTTTCGAAGGCTGGTTCGGCTCTTCACCTCTACAAACACAAGAAAATCCCCCTGGCGGGCAATGATATCGATTTCAGCAGCCCGGGTGGTGTAATTCTTTTCAAGGATACGGAACCCCTTTTTTTCAAGAAACCCCCAGGCCGCTTGTTCAGCCCTTTTACCCAGTTCCTTTTCCCTGGCAGCCATATCAGACCCCTTTACATGATTTGTGGGGGTATCAGATCCCCTTTACCCCTTTGAAGCTTTTCCGGTGCTGGGAACAGGGGCCGTGCCGGACAATGGCCTCTTTGTGGGCCCGGGTGGGATATCCCTTGTGCCGGTTAAAACCGTACCAGGGATATGTGTCATGGAGCGTTTCCATCATGGCATCCCTGGTCACCTTGGCCACAATGGAAGCAGCGGCAATGGAGATGCTCAAAGAATCGCCCTTGACAATGGCCCGCTGTTGGACAGTGGAATCGATCAAAAATCTGCCGTCCACCAGGAGGAAATCGGGAGGGAGACCCAGGCCTTCAACGGCCCGTTTCATGGAGATCATGGAGGCGTTGAGGATATTGATCTCATCGATCTCCCCGGGGGATGCCGTACCCGTTGCCACCGCCAGGGCGTTCTCCATGATCACGGTATAACAGTGGGAGCGCTTTTTGGCAGAGAGTTTTTTGGAATCGTTTATTCCCTGGCCGGAAAAATCCGGGGGCAGAATAACCGCAGCAGAGACAACAGGGCCGGCAAGGGGTCCCCTGCCGGCCTCGTCAACTCCTGCAATCCGCTGATACCCTTTCTTCACCGCTTCATGTTCATATTGCCACATGACATTTGCCAACTAGGCGGAACGCCTCTCCTTGATCCTGG
>JAWOGI010000396.1:0-10612 GCA_046496975.1 Desulfobacteraceae bacterium
CGGCAGCCGATCCGGGTTTTGCCCTACCCTCATTCTCACAGCCCGTCCATGGGCTGCTCCGAGGTGAGCGGCAGCTGTTTAGAGCATCCATGCTCACAGCTACCGCTCAAAACCGCTACGGGCAAAACCCGAACCGGCTGCCTCTGCATCGGACTTTCATCCTTTGTTGTGCCCGCAGGGCATGGCCGTTATATGAAAGCCGTCAGCCGTCAGTAACCAGCAGGAATTTACTGGAAGCTGATAACTGAGTACTGAAGGCTGATGGCTGAAGGCTGATGGCTTTCTTATAAAAAAACCGCATCCACCAGTTTCGGATACGGTTTTTTTAATCAGGTGTCACCCGGCAATTAAATCACCGTCGAAATCAGCAGCCGCAGCCGCAGCCGCCCCCCTGCTGGGGATCGGACCCGCAGCAGGACTCACCTGCACCGCAATCCGGAGAACCATGCCCGCACTGGTGGGCATCCGGTTCCAGGCCGGTTTCACTGATGGTGATGTCAAAAGTCAGGGTCTTGCCTGCCAGGAAATGATTCACATCCATTTTTACGGACTCTTCAGTGATTTCCACCACTGTGGCAGGAACAGGGCGCCCCTTGTCATCCTGGAGCTGGAGCTGCATGCCCTGGGAGAGTTCCATCTCTTCTGGCACCTGGCTGGCGGGAAAATCGACAAAGGCATTTTCATCCCTGTTGCCATAGGCCTCTTCCGGCGGAATGGTAACTGTTTTGGATTCCCCTTTCTCCATTCCCAGAACGGCCTGGTCAAATCCCTTGATAAGCATGCCGGAGCCCACGGTAAACTTCATGGGATCCTTGCCCTGGGAGGTGTCAAAGACGTTGCCGTCTTCGAGCTTACCGGTGTAATCCACTGCGATTGTGTCGCCTGCCTTGATTGCTGTCATAGTGTAAATCCCTTTCAGGGCTTTTGTTTGATGCTGCCCTGATATCCAGCCGGTTGCGCGGCCTTGTATTAAAATATCATCCCCGCCAGGGGATCATTCAAACCAGAATTGAAAATAATAATCAAATCAAACTTGTCTACCTTTTTTTTTACACACGGATATTGGAAAAAACCGGGCTTGGTCATAACATCGGTCGCTCGTCACATTCGGCGGGTCAACGGGGTCAGGCTTTTGTTATTGACGTTATCGGGCAGAAAAGCACAATCAAGTCCCAAAGCAGACGATAATGTTAATAACGAAAGCCTGACCCCCACCCCAAGGTGGCCGATGTTATGACCAAGCCCAAAAAACCCTTTACATCACAACAGAAATGTAATACAGGAAGTAACGTTTGTTTGATAAAAAAACGATTGTTCACCAAAATGAAGCTTATTCAAAAGAGATTGCCCATACAGGGGTATTGCTGTACATATCCAGGTTTGATGCATCACAGGAGGGGTCATGGAGTTTAAGGATTATGCCAATTATCATGAAATGCTTTGTGAGACCGTTGAAAATCATGCTGAAAAACAGGCTTTTCGGTGGTTTGACAGCGATGCCAACGCCACATCCATTACATGGAAAACGTTTTACCATGAGGTCCGGGCAGCGTCAAAAAGCCTCATCGCCCTGGGGGTAGAACCCGGGGACAAGGTCAACATCCTCAGCTACACCTCTTACCGATGGGTGCTCACCGACATTGCCGCCATGTGCGCCGGAGCGGCCACCGTGGGAATCTATCAGTCCAACCTGCCGGCGGACTGTGAATACATCATCAACCACTCCGATGCAGTGCTTGTGTTTGCTGAAAACGGAAAACAGCTTGACAAGCTTCTGGAAATCAGAAGCAGCCTTAAAAACATCAGAAAAGTGATTTTGTTCAACGAAGAGCCCCCCGATGATGACTGGGTGATCTCCTACGAAGCCTTCCTCGACCTTGGCAGGGATATCCCGGACAGCGAATTCGACAAACGGACCAGTCTTGTATCTCCGGGGGATACCGCGGGGATTGTTTACACATCGGGAACCACCGGTGTTCCCAAGGGCGTGGTGCTCACCCACGACAACATCACCGCCACGGCCCAGTCGGTCTACCACAGCGGAGATTTTGCCGATGGCAGTGAGATGTTTGTCTTTCTTCCCCTGGCCCATGTCTTTGCCAGGACCTGCTGCAACACCGCCGTGAAAACAGGGCACCGCACCACCTTTGCCAGGAGCATCGACACCCTTATGGAGGATTTCCAGCTGGCCGCCCCCCACTGGTTCATCTCTGTTCCGAGGATTTTTGAAAAGATCCACACCAAGGTGATCAGCAGCGTGGAGGCAAAAGGCGGTGCTGCGGAAAAACTTTTTCACTGGGCGTGCCGGGTGGGGGGCAAGGTCAGTGACCACAAGCTGGCAAAAACGCCGGTTCCCTTTTTTCTGGAGCTTCAGTACCGGGTTGCATCCCGGCTGGTTTTTTCCAAGATTCACAAGGCCCTTGGCGGCAACGTCAAATGGTGCATCAGCGGCGCTGCCCCCCTGAACCCGGACATCGCCCGGTTTTTCCATGCCGCCGGCATTCTGATCCTGGAAGGCATCGGCATGACCGAGAACACTTCCTTTGCCAATGTCAATCGCATCGACAACTACAAATTCGGTGTTGTGGGCCCTCCCGGTGAAGGCCTGTACCATAAAATCGCAGAAGACGGAGAGATCCTCTCCAAGGGCCGCAATGTGATGAAAGGGTATTACAAGATGCCCGAGGAGACCGCCGACACCTTTACCGAGGACGGGTGGCTTCGAACAGGGGACCTTGGCGAGATAGATGAGGACAATTTCCTGAAGGTAACGGGAAGGCAGAAAGATCTCATCATCACCGCCGGAGGAAAAAACATAGCCCCCTCCCGCATCGAGGGGATCATGACCGCCTCAAAGTATATCAACCAGATCTGTATCGTGGGAGATCAGAAAAAATACCTTTCGGCAGTTGTCACCCTGGACAGTGAAAACATAAAGGCATGGGCCGACGATCAGAAGATTGCCTGGAAAACGGACTCAGAGCTTCTGGAGCACCCGGAGACAAAGGCCATGATCGACAAAGAAATTGCAGCAAGGAACCGGGAGCTGCCCTCTTTTGAAACCATTAAAAAGGTCACCATCGTACCCGAGTTCACCATTGAAAACAGCATGATCACCCCCACCTTCAAGCTGAAAAAGAACGTGATCATGAAAAACTACCAGGAAGAGATCGAAACCATGTACGCCTGATCAGACAATGGTTTTAGGCGGGCCAACGGGGTCAGGCTTTTGTTATTGACGTTATCGGACAGAACAGCACAGTCAAACCACAAAGTACACGATAATGTTAATAACGAAAAGCTGACCCCACCCCACATGCCGGAAAATTTTGTCAGGGCCGCCGTGGCATGGCCAGGGTCCCACAAGGCATGACAGCCGCCCAAGTACCATTGCCCGGAAGAGAACCTTATTCCAAGGTCGTAAGAAAGGTGGCAAGATTAACTTTCTGGTTGATGATACCCAGTTTTTTGCGGATATAGTTCCGGTAGGTTTCAACACTTCGGTAGGAGATATTAAGCACTTTGGCAATTTCCTTTGAACTGAGGCCGGACCGTATCATGTTGCAGATTTCGTTCTCCCGGGGGGTGAGCCGGGGCGTGCGCCGGGCCAAGTTGTTTCCAAAGGCGGAGGTCAACTGCTTCAAGGTCTCCTCAAGCAAGGTGAGATAGCCGATATCAATCTGGGAGCCGCTGTTTTTCAATTTGTCCACAAGGGGGAGGAGAAACTGATCCACATTGCCCATGACCCGCTCTTCCAAACTCTTTTTTTCCATGATCAGCTGCTTTGTCATCTCCTTTAAAGCGATATTCTTCTCTTTGAGGAGTTGATTGTGATTTTTCAGCTGCTGTTCACTTTCGTGCAGCGCTTTTTCAGCTTTTTTCTGTTCGCTGGTGCGGCCCAGCCGTTCGGCAATGGCATTGAGCAGTGAGCGTTCTTCCTTCAAAAATGGGCCCTCATAACTGTCAGGCATCTTTTCCAGGTAGCAGACATTGATAACACCAATAACATCGTGATAGGCAACTATATCCGCCGACTGCTTCCAACAGGTATCTTTGTAATTATCTGTCTGGTAAACTTTTCCGTGGATAATGCACTGGGCACAGGTGATTTCCGGGAACTGCCAGGAGCAGGGAATAAGGGTCATCACCTGCTGGTAGATCTCTTCCAGGGAAATATCATCCTGCTCCACAATTTTTGAGATGCCGTACAGGCAGTTGATCTCTTTGATTCTCTCGTTCAACTCATGGGCCTGTCGGATAAACCTGGCTTCAGGGCTGTTGTCCATGTTTGTCATCCCGCAAATGCTTTGAACCGTCCCGGACACACCGTCCATGGGCGGTTGATGTTTTTGTCTCTTTTTGTTCATTCTATTTTCCAATAATTCCCATTATAACCGATTTGAATCTGCCATGCAAAACCAGGCTGGGTTGCGGTGTCATGAGCCGATTACAACACATTGGGATTTTTTCCCGTCCATTTTAATCCGCAGGGGTGACGACAACCTGACATGGCGTAAATATTGGGTTTCACACACCGCCTCACATTCGTTGAGCCACTGCCAGTCTATGAAATCCGGAGTTGATTTTTCACCCTTCCCGGTGAGCTCATTCACCGTAATATAGGGAATGCCAAGGGAGGTGATATTGTGAAAAAAATGGGATCCCTGAGACGGATCTGCATTGAGTTGCTCGTTTCTCAGCTCGATGACAGCGCCCACAGCCGAAATGGCATGCCATTTGACAGGTATGCCAAGCCACCGATCCGATCCGCCCCAGCGTCCCGGACCGATGAGAAGATAACGGCGATTCGCCTCACCCAAGCCGGCATTGATCCGTGAAATCTCCTCGGCAATGTCAGAAGTGGCCGAGACAGAAAAATTCCGGGGGATCACATAGACGATATCAAAGATCTCTTCCACAACCCCGTTGCCAAGGGCTGTGGAAGAGTAGCAGACGGCGGCATCGATATCCGCCTGGGTGATCGTGGTTTTTTGCTGTTTATCGTGGCCGGCCATGGGGCGTATCTGTAAGAAATAGAAGTCACTGGGCTTGTTTTGTTCGGGGTGAATATTGACGGAGAATTCAATTTCAACGGGTCCGCCAAAGACTTTACCCCCAAGTTCAAGCAGGTCGGAGAGCAGTTGGGAAAGGGGAGGAGTGTTGTATTTCAAAATACGGGAAAAGGTCAAAAGTTTCGGACCGGCAACGCCCCAGGTATCACGAATGCGGTTCTCTTCGGGAACATAGGTGCTGGAAAGGGCCTGCACCGGATAATCGTCCTGGGCTGCGTCCAGGCTGCGTTTTTCAAGATTGGAATACCGGGCAAAATTGAGTTCATCGGAATAATCGTTTGTCTTCAACGCATAAAATGTTGTCTGGGCATTCTTGAGGATATCGTCAATCAGTGAAAACTGTGGCAGGATTTGCGGGTTACCTGGAGAAAACCGCAAACTTTTTTCACCGTCCACCACGGTCTTGCCAAGCCCGAGAGCAATGTGTGCAATGCCATCTTCGGGTTTCATGTTGGCAAAGGGATAGTAATTTATGGATTGCGCCACCCCGGATACGGCGGGATAAAAATAGTCTCCATGGTGCTGGCCGGCAAGGGCCTGGACAATGACCGCCATGGAGTCATGGAACGGATGGCTGGAGGTGCTTTTGTGAAACGCCTTGGCATCATCGTAATACGTGGAGGCAAAGACAAGCTTGATGGCGTTGGCCAGGTGAAGAATGCGCATGGAGAGATCCGGATGATTGTTGGGGATCTTGTAAGTCTTGTAAAGACCTGCATAGGGCTGAAAATGGGCATCTTCCAATTGACTGGACGAACGAACCGCCAGGGGAACCTTGACCTGGGATAAAAATAACTTGAGCTGTCGAAGCAACAATCGCGGCAGTTCTGCACGGAGGAAAACATTAACCACCTCTTCCACAGGGTGCTTCTGGCTTTCAAAATTTTCGAGATTATTCTGGGTGATAAACGACTCAAAAACATCGGTACACAAAACCAGGGTCTTGGGAATCTGGATCTTAAATTCCGGATGGTTCTTCTGAAGCTCCTCCCCCTCCTGCCCCAGAAGGCCTGACATGAAAGCAAGCCCTCTTCCTTTGCCCCCCAGGGAACCCTGGCCGATTTTAACAAACTCCTTGACGTCTGAATCAAAATAATTCTCGTTGAAGGTCGACACCATGCCCTTGTGCTGCAATTTTCTCAACGCATGGATATTGTCGATGATAAAACATCTCAGTTCATCGGGGCTGCTGAAATCATTGCTTTTAAAGGCCCTGAATTTCAGGGCAATCTCAATCTCTGAACGGGCCATGAGCCAGGAGGAAAAATGATCCCGGTCGGCATGGTAGATGAGGGACTCATCTGGAATGGTGGGAAGTTTTGCTTCCAATTGCATCAGGTTGGCTGCGATGTCTATGTTACGGCCATTGGGCATGCAAAAGACAAAATCACCAAATCCCAGATGACTTAAGAAAAACATACGGGTTGCATGGAGCAGGTTGGGGTGGTTTTTGTCCAGAAACAAAGCCGGTATCTGGTCAGCTTTTTTACAATTTTCCCTCTCTGAACTCATGAGGAGCAGGGGTATCCCCGGAATCTCCCTTCGAATTCTGGAAAAGTATTTTATGCCCGCTTCCCCATCCATGTTGCCGTTTCGGGGAAGGCGGGTATCTGAAATAACGCACAGCAAATAATCTTTGTACCGTTGATACAGTGATTGGGCCTGCTCATAATTCTTGGCCAACAGCAGTTTGGGCCTTGCACGCATGATCAGAAGCTTCATGTTGTCATTCAAATCCGTTGCAAGCAGCGCCTGGGTCTGGGTGACAATCTCCTTGTAGATGATGGGCAGCATATAAGAGTAGTACTCCGGGCAGTCTTCCACCAGGATGACCACCCTTACATTGGCCAGATGGGTATCCTTGTCAGCATTGATGTGATCTTCAGCATTCTTGATGAGGGTGATGAGAAGGTCGGAATTACCAGACCAGATAAAAATAGAATCAATGCCGTTGTCGTAGGGAGATTCATGGTTTGCGGGCAAGGCCCTGATGCTTGGGGAGAGGAGAATGACCCGCAGATCCGGCTGAACAACTTTTATTTCCCGTCCCAGGGAAAACACATCCGTCTCTTTGAGATGGGGCACGATAAGCACCATGTCAAACCGTTTTTTATCCAGCAACTCAAGGGCTTCGCCGGCCGAAGAGGCACCGGTGATCACCGGGGGATAACGCAGATTCAGTCCGTTGTATTCATTGATTATCTTTGATGTAAGGCTTCCATCCTCTTCCATGTTAAACATGTTATAAGGACTTGAAATCAAAAGTATCTCCTTGATTTCATAGGCCATGATATCCCGATAGATATCGGGACAGGCGTGAAACTTACTGACAATTGTTCTGTTTTTTTCGCTCGCCATCATGCGGTGCCTCAGCCTAAAAATTAAGTCCACATATGGAGGGTGCATCCATAGTAGATCAAACCATGCTCCCCCGAAGTACCGGGGTAATAATGTGTGGAAAATACACGCATTAAAGTTTGATATATCTATCTGATATTAAGAGTTTAGGCAACGCGATAAAACCATAATAATAATGCGGTATTATTTCACGCATTTCACCCGGTTGCATCCTTTTTGGGGTGGGGTCAGTTGGGGTAGGGTCAGGCTTTCCTTATTGTCATTGTCCTTACGGTTTGGGTTAATTTGTTGATAAGGGCGAAGAAGAAAAGCCTGATCCCTTTAGACTTGCTGTGGTTAAAAGGAGATGCTTGATCTGACAAAAAGGCGGTTTTTACTGTTTTACCTTTTGCAGGGCCTGTTCGGCGGCAATGGCAATGGGCTCCTTGCTCGGCTCGGACGCGCAGTCCGGATTTCCCGCACACATCACGGTCACCAGATCGGTTATTTTCTTCTCTCCCAGGATCAGGGCATTGATGGTATCGATCTCTTTGAGCGGTGCATCACTGTCACTGATGATCTGTCCGCCGAGGAGTTTGTGGGAAATCTTGTCAAACACAAGCTTGATGGTCCAGGGTTTGCTTCCCGGAATCATGCTGTGCTTGCTGACGGAATCCACCGTGGTGCACACCGGTGTAAATCCGTTGTTTGCGGCCTCTTCTTCGGTGAATCCGGTGGTGGCGATGCTCTTGTCAAATAATTTGACGGCACTGTTGCCCAGGAGCCCGGGAAAGGGAATGTCATAACCGGCAAGGCGCTTGGCGATGAGTCGTCCCTGGATCACCGCCGGCCCCCGCAGCTGGATGGGAGTGGGCTTCCCGGTGATGAAATGAAAATTATTGACACAATCCCCTCCGGCAAACACGTCCGGGTCCGATGTTTCCATGTATTCATTGGTCTGAACCCCGAATTCTCCCATCTCGAGATCCATGGCCTCGGCAAGGGCCAGGTTGGGGCGCGATCCGACATTCATGAAAACCATGTCCGCGTCAATGGTCTCTTTGGATGAGAGTTCCACACCGCTGACCTGCCCGTCGGTTTCCAGTATCCGGGTCACTCTCTCTCCCATGCGCATGGTCAACGCATTCTCTTCAAGACAGGTTTGAACTCCGGCGGCCATTTCCGCATCCAGCATGAGGCCAAGGGGGTGCTTTAGAACCTCGACCACGGTCATCTCATAGAAATCAGGATCTGATTGCTTCATCAGCGTTGCCACCTCAAGATTCAAAAAACCGGCGCCGATGAACACGATTTTCTTCGGTTTCCATTTTTCCATGTACGCCCGGATCTTCTCTGCATCCACCAGGGTTCTCATGGCAAAGACCCCGGCCAGATCTTTGCCGGGAATGGGGATGATGAACGGAGAGGAGCCCGTGGAAAAAACGAGTTTGTCGTAGGAAATGGTTCTGCCGTCGCTCAGTGACAGCGATTTTTCCTCTCGGTTGACTGCATCGACACGGTCGATGATCACCTCAATCCGGTTGTTCGCGAACATGGTGTCCGGGGTTACGATGGAATCGCCTGTGACCAGACCGGCCACAACATGGGGCAGTGCTCAACGGACAATAAAACGATCTTCCGCCCGTATTAATGTGATTTTCACCTCCGGCATCAGTTTTCTGGAGAGCATGGCTGCCGGAGCTCCGACTCCGCCGCTTCCGATAATTACCAGATGGTCGCCCTGTTTCATGGTTTTCCTCCTTGTTGTGGTGGGTTGTTTTGTTGAGCCGGGGGCCAGGTCCGGTAGGCCTGACCCCGCTGACGTCTGATACCTATGATCGCCGTTATCGTTATGAGCAGACTATTCGGGGATGTTGGGAAGGGTGGTGGTCTCCCCTTTGTGGTTTTTCAGCTTGAACTCTGTTTCGTTTTTCTCCATGATATAGTAGTCCGGCATCAGGGGGATCTTGCCGATGTTGGTGGCGATCACATGCATGGGCTGGGCAAGGCCGGTGGTGTGGCCCCGCAGGGCATCCCGGATCAGCTGGGACCCCTTCTCCACCGGTGTCCTGAAGTGGTCAATGCCCGGAGCAGCCTCGCAGTAGAAGACGTAATAGGGCTTGATCCTTACGGTGAGCAGTTTCTGGTGAAGCTCTCGGAAGGTCTCCACATCATCATTGATCCCCTTGAGCAGGACCGCCTGGTTCCCCACATTGACCCCGCAGGAGAGAAGATCAAACACCGCCCTGGCAGTGGTTTCGGTGATCTCCCCGGGGTGGTTGCACTGGGTGTTGATCCAGATGGGCACCTTGTGGTATTTGCCAAGGACCTTCTTGAGACCCTCTGTGATCCTCTGGGGAAGGACAATGGGGGTCCTCGTGCCGAACCGTATCATTTCGACATGGTCTATTTCCCTTATCTTTGCGATCAGTTGTTCGAGTTTCTCATCGGAGAGGAGAAAGGGGTCTCCCCCTGTGATCAGGATGTCCCTCACTTCACTGTGCTGGCGGATCCATTCGATCCCCTCATCCACGTCAAACCGCAGTTTCAACTCCTGGTCCACCACCAGCTCTTTTCGAAAGCAGTGGCGGCAGTAGTTGGCGCAGGTTTCAATAACGGTAAAGGCGACTCTGTCCTTGTACTGCCTGGCGATGCTGTCCGGCCTTTTATCGCCGGTGGACCGGTTCTCCTTCCACACCAGGTAATCCTTCATGCCGTACCTGTTCTCCTGCTCTTTAAACGAGGGGATCACCTGTTTTCGGATGGGGCAGTTGGGGTCATCCCTGTCCATGAGCGAAGCAAAATAGGGAGTGGTTCCCCACTTGGTCTTCATTTCGTTCAACGCTTTTTCTTCTTCTGCACTGATGGTGATAAACTGTTTGAGTTTTTCCGGCGTATCCACAAACGCCTGCATCTGTCTGGTCCACTCTTCCATATTTATTTGTCCTTGTTGTTTGGGGGTTAGAGTTGTTTTCATCAAAAACCTCTCTGCACTTTACAGGATCTGTTCAAAAATGAGTACCCTTTTTTTAAATAACCCCCATGAGCAGTATGCTCACAAAAAAGATAGGGTCGTATGCGGCTGATAATAGAATGGTTGCCATCGCTCAGATCTCCTCGGGAAATGCGAACCGCGCCACGATGCGCCGCCGCCATGGCGCGCTGAGCGCGCATTCGACGACACCGTGGCCCGAATAGGCGTG
>JAWOGI010000158.1:0-17759 GCA_046496975.1 Desulfobacteraceae bacterium
AAAACCGCTACGGGCAAAACCCCGAATCGGCTGTCTCTGCATCGGACTTGGCTCCGCGTCTACGACCCATCCTTTGTTGTGTTCGCAGGGCATGGCCGTTATATGAAACTTTGTTCAACCGAACCGAAGTTTCTGCTTTTGTTGTGGGCCGAACGGTATGTAACCAGGTCGGCCCGTGGCCGTTATCTTCAGGCACCGGTGATGCCGGCGATGGCAGAGGAAAAATCGGTTTCGATCTTCCCAAGGAAGCTTTCCCAGGAGAAGCCGAATTTGTAAAAGGCCATGGAGGAGAGTTTTTTGGTGATGATGGCGTTGCGGTAAACCACAAGGTTTTCCGCGTCCAGGGTCTCCATGATGGCTGTTTTTCCGATTTTTTCAACCAGTATTTCGGGGATGTAGTTTTCCAGTACTTCCCAGACAAGAACTCTGTTTTCAAGGATTTCGTCGATCCTTGTGCTGAAGGTCTCCTGCAGGGCAAAGATCTGCTCGCTGGTTTTTTCGGAAAGTTCAAACAGGGGGACTGACGGATCATTGTCGTGGATCTTCATCAGCATCTCCGTTTCAAAGGAAGAGTACCTTTCCACAAGCTCCAAAATGTTTTTTATCAGGGCCCACCTGGTTTCAATATCCTCCAGCAGTTTTGCCTCATAGTTCTCTTCCAGAAGCAAAGCGGTCAACACCTCTGCAATGGAGCTGCTGAACACCCCTCCCTTGTTGGCGGTGGTGTCTTTGATCTCCTTGATTTCCGTTGTCTGGGCGATCTGACGTCTTGCCGCATCGTCGAAAAAAACATTGGCTCCTTCAACAATGAATTTCAGCTCCTGGAAGAGAAAGAGAAAGTCGGCAACATTGTTCTGGTTCACCGTGTCCTTGAACCCGCCGCAGGGGATAAAGGCCTGGATGTTGGCCTCCTGGATGAACTTCCTGTTGGCCGGGTCGGTGATAAAGGTTCGGTGGAACAGGGCGCCGTCCTCAATAAAGGTGCCGTCGGGCAGGGTGATGTTCTTTCCTGTGAGGGGAACCCTGAATCCTTTGGGGCCGATTTTTTCTTCGGGAAACGCCAGAGTGTTTGCCCTGGGGGAGGTGTGGCGCATGAAGGCCAGCTTTGCCAGCTCTTTTTTGTCAAGGCCCGCCGGATCAAACAGAATGGAACCGCCGTCGATGATCAGGCAGATCTTGCCCTGGTAGCACTGGATTTCATTGGCTCCGAGATCGCCGTCGGGGCCTCCTGTCATCATCAGGTTGAGATCCTGTTCCTCTTTTCCGTAATGGGAGATCAGGGTTCTGAAGGATGCCATCACCCCTGTGGTGGTCATGCCGCTGGTCCTGATCTTTCCGCCGATGAGCTGGTGGATCTCTTCCATGTCCGTGGTGACAACGACGGATTTCCCGTCGATCTGGAGATCCGTTCCCTTTTCGTGCTTGTCCACCAGGCCGAAGACCTCCTGGTTGTCCAGCATGCCGTAGGTGTCGTGGGGAATGCCGAAGCTCTTGCCCGTGGTGATGGTCCGCCAGTGGCGGTACCCCCTGTCCCTCGCGTGGAAGGCCACTCCATCCATCAGCGGGGCCGTTCCTTCGTCGGGGCCGAAAAAGATCATCTCCGGTCTGCCGTGGTAATCTTTGATGGTTTCATGGCCGATCATCAGATCCATGATCCCGTCGGTGTAGTCGAACAAAGCATCGCTGCTGTAACCGGCATAGATGGCATGGGGCACCACAACCCCCTTGGAACCGCTCTCGCAGATATCCTTGTGTTTCAGCCGCTGGGCCTTGGGTCCCAAAGCGTAGTTGAGCAGAACGGCATTGTCCAGCTGCACCCTGTGGTTGGAGGGGGTGATTCTCAGCATTCTAAGGCCTCCCCTGGCAATGTCGTCGGCCCGTAAATGGGTGCCGCTGGCGTAGTGGCCGTTGACATAGAAGATACCGAAAACAGGCTGCTGAAACACGATGGGGTCAAGTATATCGTTGGTGAACCGGAAGGCAAAGGCCCGTTTTTCCGGCTTGTAAAAATTGGTCTTCAACGTGCAGTCGATGATCTTGAACATGAACTTGAAAATATCATATCCCAGGCTGAAATCCATGAACCGCCCGGTGATCATCTTGTCAAACTCCTTGAATTTCTCTTCAAGCTTCTCCCTTGACAGGGGTCCCCCTGAGTCCGGGCTGAATTTCTTCTCAAAGAGGCGGTAGAGGTATTTGATCAGGTCGGGGTGGCTCTTTGTGGTTTCCATGATGGTGTGCATCACATAGGTGGAGCGGTTGGCCGTGTGGATGCTCCGGGCAAATGCATCCTGGTGGTCTGAGCTTGCCAGGTTTTTCATGATTTCAATGTCAATGAGGTTTTCCCTTTCGTTAAAGATAAACCTGTGGGTGAAATCCACGGCATTGCCGGCAAAGAGCATTTCGTTGAACTCCAGTTTCTTGTCCACGTAAAGCTCTGTGATGTCGTTGACCCCAAAGGCCAGGTAGGACTGAAGGTCTTTTACCAGGCCTTCTTCCTCTTTCCTGGAGAGCTCTCCCATGGAGTAGAGGGAACAGATGGAAGAGGGGACCGAAGAGGAGACCAGGTAGGGCTCCCAATAGGCTCGCTTCAGTACCAGGTTGTGGTCGGTGAAGATCCTCCGCAGCACGGGGAGCTGGGGCAGGGCAAAATCGCTGTTGAACATCAGGCGGGTCTCACCGGTCTGGGGCAGGTTAAAGACCTCGATGAGGGGCTTGACCGATTTTTCTGAATTTTCCAGGAATTTTTCGTACCGTTTCCGGGTGGCCTCGGGGGTTGCCCTCAAGTCTCCGGCAAGGTTGAAGAGAAACCTGGATGATTGAAAGTCGTTTTTCTCGTAGTCCTTCACCGTTTCCGGCCTGAAAATATAGGTGTAGTACTTCTTCTCCGGGCTGTAGTAGTACTCCCGCCTGTGGCCGGAGAGAACTGTTTCCAGGAGCTTTTCCATGCTCTCCCGGGTCTCCTGGGTGGCAATCCTCACCCGCTGGTTGTCGGTGTGCTGCCTCTGGTCAAAATTGACGTGGGCAACATGGCCGCCGAGGACGGCTTTTTCGTCCTGGAAGGTGATGCTTGCCGCAATGGAGGCGAGGATGTTCTTCAGAGAGCCGCTGGTGATATTTTCAAAGAAATAGCCGGGAAGACCAAGATCCTTGAGCAGGATGCCGGCTGCCATGTTGAGACAGTTTGCCGTCAGCAGTCCCTCGGCGGAGAGATCGATGACGACTTCATACAGAATACGGGGATCAAGGTTGACTTCCTGGGCTTGGTGGATAATATAGGTGCCCGTTGACACTGAGTTGGAGCCGTTGAAATGGTTTTTCATTTTTTCCTCCAGAGAGTTGAGCCGTGTGAAAAGTGAAAAGTGGGAAGTGAAAAGTGGGAAGTGAAAAGTGGGTCATCAGTAATCAGCTTGCAACTAACAACTAACAACTTACACTTTCCACTTTACACTTTACACTTTACCAGGGATGCCCTGTTCATCCCATCCCCTGAGTCTGTAATAATCCTGTACCAGTTGGTTTAGCTCCTGTTCCGAAATGATCTTGTTGTTTTCAAGCTTTTCCTTGTAAAAACGTTCAGGCAGGCGGTCATCCCGGAAGGTCAGTCCTTCCCTGAGGTTAAAGGTCCGGGTGGCATCGGTGATGTTTGCTGCCAGCTGCCTGAGCTCTTCCCTGGAGTATTCCAGGCCTGTTGTCATCTCCACAACAGCGGCAATCTCCTCCCAGGGGTAGAAGTCCCGGTAGAACCGGCAGAGGATAATGGCGTCGAAGAGGGTGCACCGGTCTTCAAAGTCCATGAAGAGCTCGGCTTTCTCCTCGATCTGGTCCGGATCGATCATGCCGGAAAGTTCGGGCTTGTAAAAGGTGCTCCGCAAATGGCAGGCTCCCCTGGGACTTACCGCATACCCCAGTCCCATACCCTTCAGCACCCTTGGGTCGTACCCGGCAGGTTCAAGCCCTTTGACATGGATCGCTCTCTCTTCCATATCCATTTCTGCGCTGGCCGTCTTGATTCCTTCGGCGATGAGGCCGCCCAGGCCTTCTCTTCTCGCTGTCTTGTAAAGGAGGTCGGCAACGGCGTTTGCATCTCCCCACTCGAGTTTTTCTTTGATCTTGCCTGTCTGGGAGGCGGAAATGGAGAGTGCGGCAAGGTTGCCGGCGCTGATGGTGTCCATGCCCAGCCGGTCGCACACGTCATTGAGCCAGGTGATATCTTCAATGGAGTTTATCATGCAGAGCCCGCCAAAGGCGTAGATGGTTTCATATTCGGGACCTTCAAGCTTCAGCCCCTTGTGGGCTCCCTCCTGGACTTCCACATGCTTTCCGCAGGCCATGAAACAGGTTTTGCAAGCCCTGGGCTTTGCATTGAGTTTCTCTTTCATGCTGTTGGCGTTGATCATCTCCCAGTCTTCGTAGGTTCCCTTTTCCCAGTATTTTGTGGGAAAGGCACCGGCGTTGTTCAGGCCGGCAACCATCACCGGTGTTCCCTGATTTTTGTACACTTCCGTGGCAGGGTGATTTTTAAGCTCTTTCAACATGTTTTTGCTGTACTGTTTCAGCCGTTCCGGGTCATGGAAGGGGCGCTCCTGTTCGCCGTGGAACACAACGGCCTTGATTTTTTTTGATCCCAAAACGGCGCCCATGCCTGTTCTGCCGGCGGATCGCCAATAGTCGTTTTCGACCACGGCAAACCGCACCAGGTTCTCCCCGGCCGGGCCGATGACAAGGGCGGCAGATCCCTTTTTCCCGCATTTTTCCTTGACAAGGTCTTCCGTTTCATAGGTCTCTTTTCCCCACAGTTCGTCGGCGGTGTGAAACAGTATTTCCGTGTCAGAGATTTCCAGCCACACAGGATCCTTGGCAGCCCCTTTGATGATGATGAAATCATACCCCGCCTTGCTCATGGCAGAAGCTGCCCTGCCTCCGGAGTAGGATTCCCCGTAAAATCCGGTCAGGGGGGATTTTGTGAACAGGCCGTAGCGGCAGCTGCCGTAGACAGCACTGTCCGATGCCGGGCCCAGCCCGACAATCAAGCAGTTTTCCGGGGCCAGGGGGTCAACTCCGGCCGGGTTATGTTCCAGGAGAAGGTGGGTGCCAAGACCCTTCCCCCCCATGTATTTTTTGAGTAGTGCGTCGTCAATGGCCTGCACCTCACTTGTCTGTTCAGTGACATCAACAATCAAGAGGCGCTTGAAAAATCCTTTCATATCCAGTCCTTATGTGAATCGTGGTTGTCCAGCGGCATTGCCTTCAGGCACGGTCTCGGCAGGATTCGGCAGGACCCGGCCCGGGGGCTGGGTCCTGCTCTGCTGTTCCGGAGAGTTGCGCTGTTTTTTTCGGTTTATTTTCTCAACTCCGTCAGGCTTTCATCCAGGATGGCAAGACCCCGTTCCAGCTGCTCGTCGGTGATGACGACGGGCATCAGGGTTCGGATAACATTGCCGAAATTACCGCAGGAGAGAATGACAAGGCCCTTTTCAAAGCAGAGGCTGGTAAGCTTTTTGGTCTCTTCCGTTGCCGGAACCTTTGTTTCCCGGTCCTTGACAAGTTCCATGGCGAGCATGGCGCCTTTGCCCCTCACCTCTCCGATGAGTTCGTGTTTTTCCTGGAGTTCGGCAAACCGTTTCTGGAGGATTTCCCCAAGTTCTCTGGAACGTTCCAGCATCTTGTCCTTGTACAGGATGTCAAGCACGGCAAGGGCGGCACTGCAGGAGACGGGGTTACCGCTGTAGGTTCCCCCCAGCCCGCCAATGTGGGGCACTTCCATGAGCTCTTTTCTTCCGGTAACAGAACTCAAAGGCATGCCGCCGGCGAGGCTCTTGGCCAGGGTGATCATGTCCGGCTCGATGCCCCAGTGTTCAATGGCAAAGAACTTCCCCGTCCTGCCCGCACCGGCCTGGACTTCATCAATAATCAGGGCGATGCCGTATTTTTTGCACACTTTGGAGAGCTTTTTGAAGTATTCCGGCGGCGGTGTGACAAAACCGCCCTCGCCCTGGATGGGCTCGGCAATGACCGCTGCTGTGGACTCTGCCGCCACATTGGTGATGAAAAAGTCTTCCAGGTAGTCAGCGCAGGAGGTGCCGCAATCGGGGTATTTCAGGCCGAAGGGGCAGCGGTAGCAGTAAGGGTAGGGCATGCGGTAAACTTCAGGGGCAAAGGGACCGAACCCGAATTTGTAGGGTTTTACCTTGCTTGTCAGGGACATGGTGAGGAGAGTTCGGCCGTGGAAACCGTTTTCAAAGCTGATCACCGCCGGCCGTTTTGTGGCGTATCTGGCAATTTTTATGGCATTTTCAACGGCCTCGGCTCCGCTGTTGGCAAGCATGGTCTGTTTTGGAAAATCCCCGGGGGCCAGCTCGTTGAGCTTTGCGGCCAGTTCAACGTAGGAATCGTACATGCCCACATGAAAACAGGTGTGGATAAATTTTTCCGCCTGATCCTTGATGGCGGCAACCACCTTTGGGTTGCAGTGGCCCACGTTGTTGACGCCGATGCCGCCGGCAAAATCGATGAACTCACGATCATCAATATCGGTCATGATGGCTCCGGATGCTTTTTTGATAAAAGCAGGGGTGAGATTTGCCGGTCCCTGGGGGACGTTTTCTTTGCGCATATTGTGGTAGTGCTCTGAGGTCTTTGTTGTCATGGTCTATTCTCTCCCTGTGTGTTAAATGTATTGGTTCAACAAGAGACACCGGCAATTGGAGGTGCCGGTTTTTCTCATCAAAACTGAAAAAATGGATTGTTTGGATTGATGGCTGCAGGGATATCTAGAGCAAATTGTGTGCCGGAAGTGTGGTGTTCTTTATGGGGTGGGGTCACGCTTTCGTTATTACCATTATCGTGTGCTTTATGGCTTGACTGTGCGTTTTTGTCCGACAACGTCAATAACCAAAGCCTGACTCCGTTGGCCCGCCAAATGCGACAAGTGGCCGATGTCAGGAGCAAGCCCGGTTATAAAAATCCTCCAGGATCTTATGCGAATTAAACTGACAAAAGTGTGAAGCAGGGAATTTATTTTTTCCAGCGTGGCAGAGGATTATGTTAAAATGCATAAAAAATGCATTTTTGCATAGCCGGCTCAGGAGAGTTGTTCTGGTGCGAAGACCATGGGCTTTTAGGGGGTTGGCCGGCGAACTTCTGTTTTAGAGAAAGAAATATTTATGCATGGACGCATAAACTATGGAAATGGTGTTCTGGGTTATAAGCAGTGTACTGTGCCCTGGAGCGCATTTTTTCCTGATTTATCCTCACTGGCACGCACTTTGCTGTGTTATTGTGTGAGCCCCCAGGGGCCGAGCAGAAGAATCACCGGCGCTATTCAGAAAATCGATTCTTCTGCCGGTAAACCAGATGAAAAGGAGGTAATACCAGGGAAATATCATTCCATACTACATTTTACAAAAGGCGTGATTGCCGGCTGCATGGTTAAGGTAAAGTAAACAATTCTAAACAATTGAACAGGGAGTATTGCTGTTATGTTGAAGCTTAAACGAAATTTTTCAATGGGTTCCATAATTTTTACTATTTTTGCCGCACTGGTCATGACCGGGTTCGGCCATGACTATTTTAACGAAGCCCGGGCAGGAAGCAGTTACAAGTTCATGATGCAGAACATGTTCTCCATGAATCATCCGGTCACCCAGGCGGTCAACGAGATGGCCAGGAGTGTAAAAAAGGAGAGCAACGGCAGAATAGCCATCCAGGTCCTCCCCGCCGGCGCTCTTGTCAAGGGTCCCAATATCTTTGAGTCCGTGGGCAACGGTTCCATTGACATGGGAACCACCTGCAGCTGCTACCACGGCGGAATTCTCCCCGTTGCCGCCACCTCCTTTGCATTGCCCGGCGATCCCAGGGGTGTTGAGGAGATCATGGATTTCATCTACAAGGATGAAACCATCAACTTTTTCCGGAAAGCCTATGCTTCCGCCGATGTCAGGTATGGCGCACCCCTTGTCTGGGATGGGTACACCATCGTTTCCAAGGAACCCATCGAAACCTGGGAGGACCTGAGAAAACTCAAGGTCAGGGCCTCTGGTTCCATTGCCAAAACACTTCAGAAAATGGAAGTGCCAACGGTTTTTATCCCCTTTTCCGAAATTTATGTGGCCCTCTCCCGGGGAACCATTGATGCGGAAATCAGCGGCAGCCATACGGAAAGTTTTCTCGCCAAAACCTTTGAAGTTGCCCCTTATCAGACCGTTCAAGCCATCTCCGGCGCCCAGAACTGTGAAATTATCCTGAACAACGATAAATGGAACTCTCTTCCTGCAGATCTGAAGACGATTTTTGAAAAATCCCTTAAAGATTGTTCGTCAAGGGTTTCCGCTATTTTCAAGGAAAAGGATGAGATCTCCAAGACCAAGATGGAGGCAAAGGGTGCCGAGTACATAGAGCTTTCAGACGATGTCATGAACAGATGGATGAAGGCTGCTGTCAGTCTCTGGGATTCGGATCTTGCCAAGGAGAGCAAACTTTCTGCAGATTACATCGAACTTGTCAAAAAAGATCTTAAAGAGCGGGGCTATCAATTATAATGGTTTCAACGGCAGGCGCAACCCCTTTGCGCCTGCCTCTTCTGTTGCGCTGACTTACAAGGACCCTTCACAGGGTGGCGCGGGGAGGTTCAAGGAAGCTTATCTGAATAACCCTTTAAAACAAGCACATCAGGGCCATAGAGGCAGGGCCTAATAAAGTGATCGGTTTGATGGTCAAATTTTGCCTGCTTTTTG
The DNA here is from genome assembly GCA_046496975.1 of Desulfobacteraceae bacterium. GTDB lineage: Bacteria > Desulfobacterota > Desulfobacteria > Desulfobacterales > Desulfobacteraceae > DATFJZ01. Next base: position 8,736 of record JAWOGI010000158.1, read on the forward strand.
CAGCCGGGTAAAAAAACGAGCATCAATCCGTGGTTCGCCCGGGGATCGGTTGAAGGCTCTGCCACCGGCAAATGCCGGACATTACGAGGCGATTACGGTTGCAGCGTTTAGGGCAAACCTGACGATTGGGTAATTCTTGTTTTGAAAAATTGAAAAGTATCAGCAATTCCAATTTCAAAGTCAGGGATTGCTGGAAAGGTACAGGATTTAATATGCAGAAGGTTGAAGCATTTATAAGTTTAGCAGAAAATATCAACAAAAGAGTCGGGAAAGCCTCGTGTTATCTGATTTTTGTTTTTATGCTGCTCATGGTATTTGAGGTGGCTGCACGGTATTTTTTCGAAAGCCCTACTAACTGGGTTCATGAGCTCTGCGGGCAGCTCTTTGCCGCCTACGTTGCCCTGACCGGCGGCTGGGTGCTCTATGAAAAAGGGCATGTGGCCGTTGACATTATTTATCAGTATTTTCCTGAAAACATAAAGAGCATCGCCGATATCATCGTCTCGCTGACGGCACTGTTCATGTTTGTTATACTGTTCTGGTATGGGTACAAATATGCATGGCACGCCGTGGTTACCAACCAGCATTCCCATACCCTTTTCGGGCCGCCCATGTGGCCGGTTAAAATGATGCTGCCGGCAGGGGCATTTCTGTTTCTGCTTCAGATTATGGCTGATCTCGCCCGGAGTATAATCGATCTTAAGAAGAGGAGCGTATAATGAATCCCGGTTTAATTGTTGTCCTGATGTTCCTCGGTGTTATCGGCCTGTTTGTTTTGAGGGCACCTGTTGCTTTTACCCTCGGCACTGTGGGGATTGTCTCTCTTCTGATGATCAATGGCCCCATGTTCCTCCAGCTGCTGCCCCCGTCAATTCTGGAAAACATGACAAGCATTATTCTTCTTGCCATCCCCCTGTTTATTTTTATCGGGTGTATGCTTGAAAAATCGGGTATTGCCGATGAGATCTTCGAAATGATCTACAAGTGGCTGGGGCCGATTCCCGGTGGCCTTGCCGTGGGTACGGTGTTCATCTGTGTGATCTTTGCCGCCATGGTGGGCGTTGTCGGAGCGGCAACGGTGACAATGGGGCTGATTGCCCTTCCTGCCATGCTCAAGCGGGGGTACAAGACAAACCTTGCCATCGGATGCATCTCCGGCGGCGGGGCCCTTGGCTTTCTCATCCCCCCCAGCGTTACCATGATCGTTTATGCCTCCCTGTCCAATCTCTCCATTGGAAAGATGTTCCTGGCCGGCGTTGTACCGGGGTTTATGCTGGCCTCTTTTTTCATGATCTATATTCTTATCAGGAGTTTCATCAATCCCGAACTGGCACCGCCTGTTCCAAAGGAAGAGAGGGCCACCTGGAGAGAGAAGTTTCTCTCTGTTAGAAATCTTGCCATGCCCTTTGTTTTGATCTTTTCCATCATGGGAACGATCTTTTCCGGCCTGGCAACGCCCACCGAGGCAGCTGCCGTGGGTGCCTTTGTTGCCATGCTCATCGTGCTGATGCGGACAAGGTCCCTGAGAAAAACTTTGGATACGGTCACCACCGCTGCGGAAAAGACAGCCAAGCTGACAAGCATGGTGCTGTGGATCATCATTGGCTGCCTGGCGTTTTCTGCCGTTGTCAATACCCTGGGACTGCCCTATCTTTTGAACGATCTCATCAATTCTTTGGGCGTTAACAAGTGGGTCGTTCTCATAATGATGCAGCTGAGCTTTTTCCTCCTTGGCATGGTGATGGACGATCTTCCCATCATCATGATAACGGTGCCGATTTACGTGCCATTGGTAACTATCATGGGATTTGACCCCCTGTGGTTCGGTGTCCTCTTTATCGTAAACATGCAGATGGCCTATTTAACCCCGCCGTTTGGCTTTGTTCTCTTTTACATGAAAGGCGTGGTGCCTGCCGGTGTCAGCATGGGGGATATCTACAGGTCGGTGTGGCCCTTTATCACACTGCAGCTTGTCTGCCTCATTCTGATCATGCTGTTTCCCCAGATCGTTCTCTGGCTGCCGTCTGTCGTCGGCATGTAATGTAACTTCCGGGCTTGGTCATAACATCGGCCACTTGTCACATTTGGCGGGCCAACGGTGGCCAGCGGGGGAGGCAACGGGGTCAGGTTTGTAGCGCAATTATTCAAGCCTGGCCTCTGCGCCATCTATCCATGGATAATGGGTGCCAGGTTCGGGGTGGAATCGGAAAAATTCGGATGGGATGACGGGTACAAGGTCTGCAGAAAGCCGTCAGCCGTCAGTAAGTAGCAGGTATCTATTGGAAGTTGTTTGGTGTGCGAGGGGGGCAGGCTTGTGTAAACGCAAGCCTGCCCCCCTTTTTCTTTGTATGCTGCGGTTTCCCGGGCCGGAGCACGGGCAACACAGCGTGGTGGGCGGCGGGGGGATATCGGTTAGAGAATAAGCCGCTGGCTGTCGCACTTTTCCCTTAAAAGGTAGAGCTCTTCGCCGGAAGGGGGAATGACCTCTTCTGCCCGTGACGTGTCAACGGAAAATTCCATTTTTTCCAGGATCTCTTCAGGGGTTATGCCCGGGTAGAAGCCGTGAAGGTACATCTCTTTTGTTGTTTCATCAAATTTCATCACGCCCATGTTGGTGATGACCATTTCAGGGCCTCCGGGGGCAAGACCGGCCTTCTCCCGTGCTCCCGGGCCGTCCAGGTAACCGGGGCTTGTAAGGTAGTCGAGTTTTTTAACAAATTTTCGTTTTTCGTGCTGCATGAATATCAGGCTCTTGGGGACAAATGAGGCCACATCACAGCCGCCGCCGCTGCCTGAAAACCGGATCTTGGGCAGGGAGTAGTCCCCGATGACCGTCGAGTTGAGATTGCCGAATTTGTCTATCTGGGCAGCTCCAAGAATGCCCACCACATGGTCGCCTGTTATCCTGTTCTGCATGGTGGCAAAAGAGTCCAGAAGGCCTCCGTTGGCAGAGGTGTGGTACATAACCCTGGGATCGCCGACAGCCAGGGGGATCTCTGCCAGTTTTGAATCAATGGCTCCGGTTTCAAAAAAAATGACACTGTCCGGAGCGTTGATCTTTTTGGCAGCCATGGCGGCCAGCATTGAAATACCAGTGCCGCAGAAGACAATATCGTTGTTGCTTATCTCTCTTGCAGCAGCAATTGTCATCATCTCTTTTAACGTATAGTCCATTGTTTTCTCCTGACCGTTATTGTGTGGCTTGATCATTAATTTTGCCAAAACAACCGGGTGGTTAATCTTTTTGTTTCATGGCCGGTGTGATGATCAAGGCCGCGGGATTCATGTTCTGTCCAGATTTGACGCATACCCCGTTTCCGGATCTGCGGTGATTTTCTCAATCTGTTCCCTGCCCACCAGTTTTATCAGTGCCCCATGATCCTTGGTTCCGAGGACACACCGGTCAAGGTAGTCGGTAAAGGCCTCTTCGTCTTTGGCACAGCCTGCGTACATCTTCAACTGCCGGGGGTCATAATCGTAGTAGTTGTAGCAGGCGGTGGGGTAGGCCCCGTGGGGCATGTGGACCACGGCATCCACGTGGATAAAGGGAATCTGGTTCTGGTCGGAGTTGCGTTTCAGCTCTTCCCCGGTGTAAAGCTCTTCACAGGTGACAATCAAATGTTTTGCGGCTTTTGCCTGTTCCACATCGGCAAAGGAGAGCCCTTCGATCCGGCAGTTTCCCTTTGTGTCAGCCTTCTGAACATGGATGAGGGTCACGTCGGGGGTGATGGCAGGCACCAGAACCACTCTGTCCGTGGTTTCAGATGCGGAAAAGGGGTTGTCCATCTCGACGAGTTTGTCGTTGGGAATTTTTGCTTCCTTCCGCCGCATCTCTTTGGAAAACCCCCATTTGTTGATGATATCCGTTCCAAGGGAAGAACGGGTGGGGAGAAAGGGAACCCCCATGGCACCTGCCAGAAATCGCAGGGTCATCTGGTAGTTGCTGTAATCTTCTACCGTAATAGATCCTTCCTCAATGGCCTTTCGGAACCGGATGCAGGTGGAGGCGAATTTGCCGTTGCCCCCATAGGCAATTTCGAGCTTTGCCACGGCTTTTGCCCCGATGAGTTCATCCACCCCCTGACCATTGGAATGGGCGTAGAGGTGAAGCCCTGTTATCTTTTGACGAATGATTTCGTAAACCGCTGCCATGGGGTTCCTGTTGATGGTAAATCCCCCTATGGAGATATGACATCCGGGAACAACAAATTGCTTTATGGCATCTTGAAGCGAGGTTTCTTTGTTTTGACCGACATTCATGATTCACCTGTTTGTTTGGTTTGTTTTATATAGCGAAACAGTGTTTTATGTTATAGAATATAGAGCACATTGTTGGTGGAATGTCAAGGGTTTTATCGAAAAAAGTCTAATTTCAAGAGCCCCGGTCCGGACAAGCCGGAATCAGATGGTTTTTCTGATTCGGTCAGGTTTGTGCTGCTGCAGGACTTGATCATAACTTCGCTTTGATCCAACCCCAAAGTGGCCGATGTTATGGTCAAGTCCGAAAATGAGAATGGCTGGCAGGAGGGGAATAGAACACCTGGCTTTTAAAAAAAACAGTGTTTGACTGGAAAATTCCTTGACATATCTTCCCATCTATTTCATAAAAATATGAAACAGTGTTTTATAATGTTAAACAAACAGGTCCTGTTGACCTGGAAAAATCAACGCATATCAAACAAGGAGGATGATGTTATGGCTGAAGAAGTACTTGCTCCCCTGGCGGGAAAAATTATAAGTATCGGGCTTGAGCCCGGTGCATCGGTTGAAGAAGATGATGAAGTGCTGGTCATTGAGGCGATGAAAATGGAAACTCCGGTTTTTGCCCCCTGTGACGGTACAATCAAGGAGATTAAAGTCAAGCCGGGCGATGAAGTGGAAGAGGATGCTCTCCTGGCAGTTATTGAATAGACTTCTCACAATGTTGCGGGAGGGCTATCCAGGGCAGCTGCGGCAGTGCCTTTGAGGCTCTCCCTGATCAATGCAGATGCAAACAACTCAACTTTCTGCTGAGTCTTGATCCCACCCCACTGTGCAGGTGGGGTCAGGAATCAGCCGGAACGTTGAGTCAATAATAATTTTTTTTCTGTTGTGGCAAAAAAATTTGCCATGCTGTTGAAACGTCATGGAGAATAAAGTCGTATGAGACCATATTTTGAGAAGATGGACCCCTTTGGCAAGGAGCTGAAAAAGGGTGAGATCAAGCGGACCGAAGAGAGTATGAAGCAGGTCCTTGAGGCCGAACAGGAGATAAAAGCCGCTGCTGATGCGGTGAAAAATGTTGGTTTTCCAACGGAAAAGATCAATGCAAGGGGCCAGATGACCGTATGGCAGCGCCTGGATTATCTTGTGGACGAGGGCACCTGGTGTCCCCTGCACACCCTGTACAACCCCGCTGAAAACGAAGAGGGCACCACCAACGTCATTGACGGCATCGGCAAAATTTCCGGCAGATGGGCGGTGGTAATCGGTTTTGACAACAAGGTGATGGCAGGGGCATGGCTGCCGGGCCAGTCGGAAAACATTCTCAGGGTGACGGATCTTGCCAAGCGTCTCAACCTTCCCCTTGTCTGGCTTGTCAACTGCAGCGGTGCAAAACTCCCCGAGCAGGAGAAGTTCTACGCCAACCGCAGGGGGGCCGGCACTCCGTTTTTCCGCCATGCCGAGCTTGAGCAGATGGGCATTCCCGTCCTTGCCGGCATCTACGGCACCAATCCCGCCGGCGGCGGTTACCAGAGCATCAGTCCCACCATCCTCTTTGCTCACAAAAACTGTAATATTGCCGTGGGCGGCGCCGGTATTGTCAGCGGCATGGCCCCCCAGGGCGGTTTCAACGTCGATATGGCCCACGACCTTGTCAGCAAAGCCAAGGAGCACACGGCAAAACCCCCGGGATCGGTCAAGGTTCACTACGATGAAACAGGCTTTTTCCGCTATGTCTACGAAGAAGAAGAGGGGGTCCTTGACGGTCTGAAAGACTATATGAAAGCCATCCCCGCCTATGATCCCAAATTTTTCCGGGTGGCGGAACCGGCAGCCCCTGCCTATCCCGAGGACGATATCCTCCGGCTGCTTCCCATGGAGCCTAAAAAGGTTTATTCCTTCGACCAGATTCTCTCGCGGCTGGTGGATGCAGGAGAGCACACCGAGTTCCGGCCCGACTACGGCCCTGAGATGTACACCGGGCTGTGCAAGATCGACGGGTTTCTCGTGGCCTGCATCGGCAACCGCCAGGGCTACCTTGGCAAGGGGTATCCCGAGTATGCCGATTATCCCGGCATTGGCGGCAAGCTTTACCGCCAGGGGCTGATCAAGATGAACGAGTTCGTCACCCTCTGCGGCAGGGACAGAATCCCCATTGTCTGGTTCCAGGACACCTCGGGCATCGATGTGGGGGACACCGCGGAAAAAGCCGAACTCCTCGGACTTGGCCAGTCTCTGATCTACTCCATCCAGCAGACCGATCTGCCCATGATGCTGGCCGTTCTGCGGAAGGGATCTGCTGCGGCCCACTATGTTCTGGGAGGTCCCCAGGGCAACAGGAACAACGCATTCACCCTTGGAACCGCTGCCACGGAGATCTACGTGATGCACGGGGAAACCGCCGCCGTGGCCTCCTATGCCAGACGGCTTGTCAAGGAAGAGGCGGCGGGCAATGACCTCCAGCCCACGGTGGACAAGATGAACCAGCTGGCCGATAAGTACCATGAAAAATCACGACCCACGTTCTGCGCCAAGACCGGCATGGTGGACGAACTGGTGTCTTTGAAGGACCTGAGAAAATACATGGTCGCCTTTGCCGGCGGTTCTTACCAGAATCCCAAGTCCATCTGTCCCCAGCACCAGATGATTCTTCCACGGATAATAAAAGGGTAAAGGGAAAACGACCAATGGCAAACTTTTTTACCATTTTCATTGCAGGTATTGTCGGGGTATTTTGCGGAATGATCCTTCTCTATGGGTCTGTGAAGGTGACCGCAAAAGTTACCGACAAAATTCTGGCGGCAAAGGAGGAGAAAAAAGCAAATGTTTGATCTTTTTTCCATGCTTTTTAAAACAACCGGTTTCTTTCATCTCACCCCGGGCATGATCGTCATGTGGCTCATCGGTCTGGTTTTTATCTACCTGGCCGTGGCAAAAGATTATGAGCCCCTTCTTCTGCTGCCCATCGGATTTGGTATCCTCCTGGCCAATCTCCCTTTGGCCGGCCTCATGGAGCCCGGTGAGGGCCTGCTGTGGCGGTTTTACCAGTACGGGATTCACTGGGAGGTGATTCCGCCCCTGATTTTCCTGGGCCTTGGCGCATTGACCGATTTCGGTCCGCTTTTGGCCAACCCCAGGCTGATTTTTCTCGGTGCCGGCGCCCAGGTGGGTGTTTATATCACCTTTTTCATTGCCCATACCCTTATGGGGTTTGAGTTGACGGAAGCCGCCGTCATCGGTATCATCGGCGGGGCCGACGGTCCAACCACCATATTTCTGGCAGCCAATCTGGCGCCCCAGCTGCTCGGGGCCTGTGCCGTTGCTGCCTATTCTTACATGGCCATGGTGCCCATCATCCAGCCTCCCATCATGCGTGCCCTGACCACAGAGGCCGAGCGCAAGATCAGGATGAAAAAGGTAAGAAAGGTCAACCGGCTGGAAAAGATCTTTTTTCCCATTGTATCGGGTCTGTTGATCATCCTCCTCATTCCCGCGTCAGCCCCCCTGATCTCCATGTTCATGGTGGGCAACCTCTTCAGGGAGTCCAAGGTGGTGGAGCGGTTGAACCACGCCGCCCAGAACGAGCTGATGAACATTGTGACCATATTCCTCGGGCTGCCCGTTGGTGCCACCATGAATGCGGAAAACTTCCTTCAGCCCAAGGTGATCTTCATCTTCGTTTTGGGCCTGTTCGCCTTTATGATCAGCACCGCCTCGGGTATCCTGCTGGCAAAGTTCTTCAATCTCTTTACAAAGCGCAAGATCAACCCCCTCCTCGGAGCCGCAGGGGTTTCCGCTGTTCCCATGGCGGCAAGGGTTGCCCACAAGGTGGGAACCGAAGCAGATAAAAAGAACTACCTGCTCATGTACGCCATGGGGCCCAATGTGGCCGGCGTTATTGGAACGGTTATCGCTGCCGGAATCTTTTTGACCATGCTCGGCTAAGGATTTATCGTGACCCAACCCTGCTTTAGCATTAATTAGGTTATAAGTTATCACCCTTGAACCTGCAGAGGAGATTTTTTTCTCCCTGCAGGTTTTTTTCTTGACATCCCGGAAAGGTTCCTAGAATATTGGAGTTCAATGCTTTTTAGGCCTTGATCATATCCTTGTCCATCCAAGGTGGGGTCAGCGTTTCCTTATTGTCATTATCTTAACTCTCTACGCAGTATGTCTTCATAATTGATAACGACGAATAAAAAAAGCCTGACCCCGATGAACAATACCAGCAAGGCAGATGTCTGAAAGTTGCGTAAACAACGAATAAGGAGGGTGTACATGGCTGAATTGACGTCCATCAGGTTTGAAAAGGCCGACAACGTTGCAAAGATCGTCCTTGACCGCCCGAAACACAATGTCCTCGACATCGAAATGATGAATCAGCTCAATTCCGTGCTTGCAGAGATAGCAGGAAATGATGACCTGAAATGTGTGGTGATTTCCGGAGAGGGAAAGAGCTTTTGCGCCGGCGTAGAGGTTGCCGACCATAAACCTGAAATGGTTGATGAAATGGTGGCGGTGTTTAACAGGATTTTTGAACTTGTCAATCTCATTGATGTTCCAGTGATTGCAGCGGTAAAAGGGGCCTGTCTCGGCGGGGGCATGGAGGTTGCCATTGCCTGCGACATTATAGTTGCGGCAGACAATGCTGTTTTCGGTCAGCCTGAGGTGAAGCTCGGTTTCTTTCCCCCCTATGCCGCTCTGCGCCTTCCCGAGCTGGTGGGCCCGGCCAGGGCCATCGAGATCTGCACCACGGGCCGGAACTATCCGGCTGAAGAGGCAAAATCCATGGGATTTGTCTCCACCACGGCTCCCCTGGAG
>JAWOGI010000112.1:0-26089 GCA_046496975.1 Desulfobacteraceae bacterium
CTAACAGCTTTCATGCTTTGTTGTGCCCGCAGGGCATGGCCGTTATATGAAAGTCGTGGTGCGCCGGCAGCCGATTCGGGGTATTGCCCTACGCTCATTCTCACAGCCCGTCCATGGGCTGCTCCGAGGTGAGCGGCAGCTGTTTAGAGCATCCATGCTCACAGCTACCGCTCAAAACCGCTACGGGCAAAACCCGGACCGGCTGCCTCTAATTCGGCTTGGCTCCGCGTCTACGACCCTACCTTTGTTGTGAGCACACTGCTCATGGTCGTTTATAAGAAACGCTCGCCAGAGCAAACGATATCAGGCTTGCGTCATTCATAGATCGTGTGCAGCTTGGGATCCAGGGCCTCGCGGATGCCCTCGCCGGTGAAGGTCACCAGCATCAGGGTGACAATCAGCGCCGACACCACCGAAGCCGAGATCCACCATGCCCCCATGTTGGCCCAGCCCTGGGAGAGGAGCTCTCCCCAGGAGGGGGTTGGGGGCGGCAGGCCGAAGCCCAGATAATCAAGGGATGTAAGGGCCACTATCCCACCGGAAACAGCAAAAGGCGCATAGGTGACAATCACGGAAATGGTGTTGGGGATGATGTGCCGGAAGATGATCCTGGCGTGGGAAGCTCCCAGGGAACGGGCGGCAAGGACGTACTCCCTCTCTTTTTCCTTGTAGGTCATGGTCCGCATCACCCAGGTCATCTGAATCCACCCGAAAAAGGCCATGATCAACAGCAGGATGAGAAAATTGGGCACAATGATAGACGAGACGATGATCACCACGTAGAGAAAAGGGATATTGCTCCAGATCTCCAGAATCCTCTGGAAAATCAGATCAAACCGCCCCCCGAAATACCCCATGGCACAACCCAGAGAGATCCCCAGGGAGTAGTTGAACAGCAGCAGCACCACGGAAAAAGAGATTGCCGTTCGAAAGCCGTACACCAGCCGGGCGAGAATATCCCGCCCCACATTGTCCGTGCCGAGAAAATGGCCATCTTCAAAGGAAGGGGCAAAGGGGGGATAATCCCCCGCCTTAAGGTCGTTCTCATAGGCATCAAAGGGAACCGGGGGCATGATAACAAAATCACCGCTGCCCTCTGCCTGAAATTGTTTTTTAAGGTCCCGGTAGTCGGTTTCATAGCTGTAGTCCAGCCCGAACTCCCTGCCGGGAATCATCTCGTTGTAAACCGGAAAAAAAAGGTCTCCCTGGTAGGAGACCACCAGGGCCCTGCTGTTGATAAAGAGTTCTGCAAACAGGGAGAGCAGAATCAGCACCATGAGAAGGAGAAAAGAGAAAAATCCCCGTTTTATGGAGATGAACCGTTTCCATTTCTTTTTTGTCAGAGGAGTCATGGCCTAGTTGAACCTCACCCTGGGGTCCACAATGGCCACGCAGATATCGGAAAGGATATTGCCCGCCATGAACAGCAGGGACGAGATGGCCAGAATCCCCATGACAACGGGATAATCCCGGTCCACAACGGACTCATACCCGAGAAGGCCCATGCCGTTGATATTAAACACCTTTTCAATGAGAAACGAACCCATGAGAATAATCGAGATGTTGTTGCCGAAATGGGTGGCAATGGGGATCAGGCTGTTGCGAAGGGCATGGCGGAACACCGCCCGCTTGAAGGAAAGCCCCTTGGCAATGGCTGTCCTTACATAATCCGAGGCAAGGTTGTCCATGAGGGTGTTTTTCATCAACAGGGTCATCACGGTAAACGATCCGATCACATAGGAGAAGAGGGGCAAAACCGTGTGCCAGGCAATGTCTGCGATTTTCTCCCCCGGGGACATCTGGTCAAACAGATCCGACACCAGCCCACCCAGGGGGAACACATCGTTGTTCGAGGCAAAAACCACCAGCAGCATCACCCCGGCCACCCACCCGGGAATGGCATAGCCGACGAATATCACCACAGAAGAGATGTTGTCAAATCCCGATTTGTGCTTCACCGCCTTGGCCATGCCCAGGGGGATGCACACTCCGTAAACCAGCACCATGGTAAGCAGTCCAAAGTAGAGGGAGATGGGAATTCGCTCTTTGATCATAGACCAGACCGGATCATAGTACCGGGTGGAATGGCCCAGATCCCCGGTGAGCACCTTGCCAAGCCAGGAGAAATAGCTGACCACCACGGGTTTGTCAAACCCGTAATACTGCTTGAGCATCTTGATCTGGCTTTCCGACAGGGGCTGGCCCGCCCCTGCCGAATTGCCGCCGGAGAGCGAGCCGGCGGAAGAGGAGGCAGCCTGCATCTGCCTGGCATTGGAGATGATCCGGTCAATGGGGCCCCCCGGCACAAACCGGGTGATAGCAAACACCATGATGGTTATGCCGACGAATGTGGGGATGATGAGAAAAAGCCGTCTGACAAAATAGGCGATCATATCTCATAAACCGATGCAAGGGCCTTTTCAAGGTGTTCGGGGTTTGAGCCCCCGGCCTGGGCCATGTCTGCCCGTCCGCCGCCGCCGCCGCCGACCACGGCTGCGGCTTTCTTGACAATGGCCCCGGCCTGGAAACGATGGGTGAGGTCATCGGTGACAACGGCGATGAGCAGGGCCTTCTTTTTTGATTCGGCACCGAGGAGCACCACCCCTGATCCGATCCTGTTTTTAAACTTGTCGGCAAGGTCCCTCAGCTGGGAGGGATTCTCGATCTCCACCCGTTTGGCAAGCACCTTGACCCCGTCGATCTCTCGGATGGCATCGTCAATGCGGTCAACGGCCTTGGAGGCGACCTTTGCCTTGAGGCCGATGATCTCCTTTTCCATGGCTTTTTTCTCGGCAACCAGGGCTTCGACCCGTTCCGGGGCCATCTCTTTGGAGCCCTTGACAAGGCCGGCAATCCGTTCAAGGCCCGTGATCTGTTCGTGGAGCCAGGCAAGGGCACTCTGGCCTGTCATGGCTTCAATCCGTCTCACCCCCGAGGCGATGCCCCCTTCGGAAATGATGAGGAAGAGGCCGATATTTCCCGTCTGGGAGGTGTGGGTACCGCCGCAGAGTTCTCTGCTGAAACCACCCAGGGAGACCACCCTGACCGTGTCGCCGTACTTCTCTTCAAACAAAGCCGTGGCACCGGACTTCACCGCCTCATCCATCTCCATCTCCCGGGTATCCACAGGAGAGTTCTCCATGATGCGCCGGTTCACCTCCTGTTCTATTCTGACAATGGCATCCCTGTCGATGGCGGAAAAGTGGGTAAAATCGAACCGCAGCCGTTCTTTGGAGACAAGAGAACCGGCCTGCTTGACATGGTCGCCGAGAACCGTTCTAAGGGCGGCGTGGAGGATATGGGTGGCCGTATGATTCCGGGCAGTTGACGCCCGTGCCTGGCGATCCACCAGCAGGTCCGCCGGGTCACCTTTTTCAACGGTGCCGGATTCGATGGTTCCCCGGTGAATCCGAATGCTGCCCGCCGGATCTGAAACCGTTGACTCGATGCGGATGGTGAATTTGTCAGAGCGAATAATCCCTTCGTCCCCTGCCTGGCCGCCGGATTCAGCATAAAAACAGGTCTTTTCCGTAACCACCTCGACCCTGTCCCCCTGGACCGCCGAGGGGGTTTCCCTCCCCTCCTTGACCAAGAGAAGTATGGAGGAGCGACTTGTCAGAGAGTCGTAACCGACAAATTCGGTTTTCACTCCCATGGAGGTGAGCCCCTTGAAGGCCTCGCCAACGCCGGCAAAATTTTTGGCGCTTTTTGACCGCTGTTTCTGTTGCTCCATGGCATTCTGATACCCCTCCATGTCAAGCAAGATATCCCGGTCCTTGACCACATCGGTGATGATATCCACGGGAAACCCGAAGGTGTCGTAGAGCTTGAAGATCACGTCTCCGGGAATCTCTTTTTTTCCCTGTTGTTCGATCTCTGCCAGGGTTTCGGTGAGCAGCTTCAAGCCGGTATCCAAAGTCTCGGAAAACTTCTTCTCTTCGTTTTTCACCACATTGAGGATAAAGGCGGCGGAGTCGGTCAATTCAGGGTAGGCCTCTGCCATGATTTCAAACACCTTTTCAACGGTGATGTGGAGGAAGGGATCGATAAGACCGATGTTCCTGCCGTACCGGACAGCCCGTCGCATGATGCGGCGGAGCACATACCCCCTGCCCTCGTTGGAGGGGAGAACCCCGTCGGAGATGAGAAAAGCCGCAGCCCTGCTGTGATCGGCAATCACCTTCATGGCAACCTCAATCTCCCTGGATTCCTTCATCTTTTTACCGCAGAGTTCTTCCACCCGCTCCATGATGGGAACAAACAGATCGGTCTCATAATTGGTGGGCACGTCCTGGAGCACGGAGATGATCCGCTCCAGGCCCAGTCCCGTGTCAATGCTCGGTTTCGGCAGGGGGGTCATTTTGCCGGTTTCGTCCCTGTCATACTGCATGAACACGAGGTTCCACAGCTCCAGGTACCTGTCGCACTCGCACCCCACGGCGCAGTCGGGGCGGTGGCAGCCGAACTGTTCCCCCCGGTCGATGTGGATCTCGCTGCAGGGACCGCAGGGACCCGTCTCCCCCATGGACCAGAAGTTCTCCTCTTCGCCCAGGCGGACGATGCGCTCTTCGGGCACCCCCACCTGGTCCCGCCAAATTTCATAGGCCTCATCATCATCCAGGTAGACCGACACCCAGAGTTTTTCCCTGTCAAACCCGTATCCATTGGTGAGAAGATCCCAGGCAAAGGCGATGGCCTTTTCCTTGAAATAGTCGCCAAACGAAAAATTCCCCAGCATTTCAAAGAAGGTGTGGTGCCTGGCCGTGTAACCGACATTCTCCAGGTCATTGTGCTTTCCACCGGCACGCACGCATTTCTGGGAAGTGACCGCCAGAGAGTAGTCCCTTTTTTCATCGCCGGTGAACACCCTTTTAAACTGCACCATTCCCGCATTGACAAAGAGGAGGGTAGGATCATCCTGGGGCACCAGGGAGGCACTTCTCACTTTCTGGTGGTTGTGTTTCTCAAAATAGTCGATAAAAATCCTGCGTGCTTCATTGCCTGTCATGGAAAACTCCTCTGTTATTTTTCGCTCTCTTCTTTTTTACCCCTGGCCTCGGCTTCAATGGAAGCAAGCCCGAGTTTTTCCCTGACCTGGGCGGTTATTTTGTCAAACAGGTCAGGATTCTGGTTCAAAAAGACCTTTACATTCTGCCGGCCCTGGCCGATGCGCTCCCCGTCATAGGAGTACCAGGCCCCGCTCTTCTCAACGATTTCCAGCTCAACCCCCATGTCCAGCAGATCGCCGGTCCTGGAGATGCCCTCGCCGTACAACAGGTCAAATTCAACATTCTTGAAAGGCGGGGCCAGCTTGTTCTTGACCACCTTTACCTTGGTGCGGTTGCCGATGATATCCTGTCCCTCTTTGATGGCAGCGGCCTTTCTGATCTCCAGCCTTACCGACGAGTAGAACTTAAGGGCGTTGCCGCCGGTGGTGGTCTCGGGATTCCCGTAAACCACTCCGATCTTCATCCGGATCTGGTTGATGAAGATAATGGTTGTTCCGGTCTTGCCGATGGTGCCGGTGAGTTTCCTCAGGGCCTGGGACATTAGCCGTGCCTGGAGCCCCATGTGGGAATCCCCCATGTCTCCTTCGATCTCGGCTCTTGGCACCAGGGCGGCCACGGAATCGACGATCATGATATCAACGGCACCGCTTCTGACAAGCATGTCGGCAATCTCCAGGGCCTGTTCCCCCGTGTCCGGCTGGGAGACCAGCAGTTCATCACAGTCCACGCCGAGCTTTTTGGCGTAGGAGACGTCAAGGGCGTGCTCGGCATCGATAAATGCCGCAATGCCCCCTTTTTTCTGGGCCTCTGCCACAGCATGGAGGGCCAGGGTTGTCTTGCCCGACGATTCAGGGCCGTAGATCTCCACCACCCTTCCCCTGGGCAGGCCGCCCACCCCCAGGGCCTTGTCCAGAGCAAGAGAACCGGTATGGATCACAGGTACCGCCTGGACCTCCCTGCCCCCGAGTTTCATGATGGCGCCCTTGCCGTACTGACGTTCGATCTGACTCATGGCCGTTTTTACGGCCTTTTCCTTTTCCGTTTCATTCCCCATCTGTTCACACTCTCCCCAAATTATATTTCCCCGATGAAAGGGCCGTAGGTGGTCTTCCAGGCAACAATGTCACCTAGAAAACCAGCCGTAACACAATGCCGGTAAGCAGCCCTGCTGCGATATCATCCAGCACAATGCCCGGCCCCCTGGTGAATTTTTTTTCAAACTGCCTCACAGGAGGCGGCTTGACAATATCAAAAAACCTGAAAATCAAAAAACCGGCACCAAGGGTGTAAAGGTTCACCGGCATGCCGGCCATGGCTACGGCGTATCCTGCAATTTCATCGATCACAATGGAGCCGGGATCTTTCTCTCCGATAATCACCTCGGCCTCCTGGGACACCCACACGGCTCCAAGAATTAAAACAACAACGGCAAGGGTCTCAAGATCCGCCCCCAGCCAGTGGATCAAAAGAACCGGCAGAACCCCCACCAGTGTACCAAAGGTTCCAGGAGCAAAGGGAATTTTCCCTGCCAGTCCGCCGGTTGCCGCAAAAAGAACAAGCGTGTTCCTGTCTATTTTTAAGATGAACTCCTTAGCCATAAGTTTTCACAGCCTTTTGATACTACCCTGGTATAAATTTTCAAATTTCAATAAATTTGTTTATTGTTCAATAAGTTCCTACTTTTATAATCTGCCCCGATCCATGTCAAGGCATACCTGGTGGTAAACATCCTTTAAAGGCATTTTCTTCTGTTGGGCAATGGCCCTGCACGCCTCAAACTCCGGCATCACCCGGTCGGTGCCATCGGGAGCGGTTATCTTTTTTGCCTGAACCGTGCCAAACCTTGTCTGAACAGACGTTTCTTTTCTTGCCAGGACCATTCGCTGCTGCTCGTGGCACCTCACCCCTGTGGTGGTGCTTTCCGACAAAACCAGATCGATGATCCCCTGGACATCCTTTCGCCGGCACACAATTTCCAGCCGGGTGCCGGGTCTGTTTTTTTTCATCTGCAGGGGAATAAAGCAGACATCAAGGGCGTTGGCCTGGAAAAGCCTCTCCATGATATACCCGGAAAATTCCGGATTCATGTCGTCAATGGAGGTTTCAACCACAACTACAGACTCCCGGGTAACAGATCCGGGGGGTCCCAGGGGGGGCTCCGGTCTATCGGCGATCTCCCCGCCGGTGACAATCCGCAGCAGATTGGGCAGGCCGGCCGTCGTTTCTCTTTTACCGGCCCCGTACCCTGTCTTCTCTATCACCATCTCCGGCATCCGGCCGAACCGGGAGGCAAGGGTGGTGATGATCGCCGCCCCTGTGGGGGTGACAAGCTCCATTTCAGCATCGGAGGGTTTCACGGGAATTCCCTGGAGCATGGCGGCCACTGCCGGAACGGGAACGGGAATAACACCATGGCGGCACCTCACCGAGCCGGACCCCACACCCACGGCGGAAGCCGAAACCTGTGTAATACCAAGATACTCGACACAGAGAAAGGCCCCCACAATGTCAACAATGGCATCGATGCCCCCCACCTCATGGAAATGAACCGTGTCAATGTCAGAACCGTGTATTGCGGCTTCTGCCCTGGCAATCTTGTCAAAGGCTGACAGGCTCAGGGTTTTTACCCGTTCTGAAAGAAGAGAATCAGAGATGATCTTTTTAATCGTTGTGTAATTTCTGGCAGGCGGATTTTCTTCGGCATCCACAAAGAGATTTACCGCCTTGATACCGTTCTGCCAGGTGTCTTCGGCCCTGATATCAAACCCGTCAACCAGGAGGGTCGAAATTTTTTTTCTGAGCCACTCCACAGGGACTCCGAGATCCACAAAGGCCCCCAGGGTCATGTCTCCGCTGATACCGGAAAAGAGATCAAAATAGGCAATCATAGCGGCTACAATTCCCCAAGGGCATGGACGTTGAGAATCTCCAGCACAAGGTTTGCCGTATCCACCATGTCCGACAGCCGGACAGACTCCCTTACGGTATGCACATCCGTCATGCCCGTCCCCAGCACTCCGGCTGTGATCCCCTTGCCAAAGAAGATGTTGGCATCGGCGCCGCCGCCGATGGTCTTGGTTTCCATGGGTTTCCCCAGGTTTTCCGCCGCTTTCCTGGCAAGCCGGACCACGACATGGTTTTTATCGATGTTGGTGGATGGAAAATCCTGCTCCAGATCCACCTCTATTTCGGGCATCTTTTGATTCTGACTCCTGGCCTGGTCAGCAGCCCGGTAAAAGGGATTGATAATGGCATCGGTCACCTGTTCGAGTTTTTTTTCATCATGGCTTCGGGCCTCTCCGTCAATGGTCACAAGGTCCGGAACGATATTGGTCGCCTTGCCTCCCCTTATCGTGCCGATATTGCATGTGGTTTCATGGTCAATCCGGCCTAGTTCGAGATTGGCCATGGCTTGTGATGCAAGGAAGATGGCGTTGATGCCGTTTTCCGGGGCTGCCCCGGCATGGGCATCCTTTCCGTGGACCTTGATGGTGAACCGGTTGGCGGCAGGCGCCCTGGTGACAATGCCTTCAATATCGGTGGAATCGAGGATATAGCCATTTTTGGATGTCAGTAACGAAAAATCAAAATGCTTGGCGCCCAGCAACCCCACCTCTTCACAGACGGTAAATACAATCTCAATGGGGGGGTGGGGCAGATTTTTCTCCAGAACAGTGGTGAGCACCTCAAGGATAATGGCAATGGCGGATTTGTCATCGGCCCCCAGAATGGTGGTGCCGTCGCTTCGAAACACCCCCTCCTCAAACACCGGCTTCACCCCTGTGCCGGGTTCCACCGTGTCCATGTGACCGGAGAGGAACAGCGGTTCTGCCGTTACACTGCCTGGAAATTTTGCCACAAGATTGCCGCTCTCCCCGCCGACCATCTCTGCGGCATTGTCAAACACAACAGCCGCGCCCATCTCTTTTAGCATATCTGCCAGCTTTGTAGCAATTTTCCCCTCTTTTCTTGATACGGAATCGATCTTGACAAGCATTTCAAAACATTCAGCCAGCCTCTTGCTGTTAATCATTGGAGAACCTCATTTTGATAATCTTAAAATTTTGTATTACTCGGGCATCAATATATACTAAATTTTGCTCTGAAGTTCCATAGAAAAGAAAAAAAACTGCAGATTTGGCCGAAGTTTTTTATATGAAAGTCGTGTAATCCCGGCAGCCGATTCGGGGTATTGCCCTCCGCTCATGGAGCCAGGGCTCCTCTTCGAGTCACGCAGCCCGTCCATGGGCTGCTCCGAGGTGAGCGGCAGCTGTTTTGAGCATCCATGCTCACAGCTACCGCTCAAAACCGTCAATATGTCTTGTCTTTTAAGCCGTCTTGTTCGTTGCGCCACTGGGCACATATTTATTGACAAGTTTTTTCCCCAGGGCCTTTTCGATCATCACAACCTGTTTTTTGTCTTCTCCGCTGGAGAAACTCAAGGCCTGACCGGTCTGCTCGGCCCTTCCCGTGCGGCCGGTGCGGTGGATATAGGTTTCTCCCGTTTCGGGCAGGTCATAGTTGATCACATGGGAGATGCCCAGAACATCGATGCCCCGGGCGGCAATGTCCGTTGCCACGAGGATCTTGATGTTTCCGTTTTTAAACCCCTTGAGGGCTTTCTGGCGGTTCTGCTGGGAAAGGTTTCCCTGGAGGGAGGCAGAGCTGAAGCCGGCCTTATTTAACTGCAAAGCCAGGCTTTTGGCCTTGTGCTTTGTCCGGGTGAACACCAGGGCGCTCTCCACATCCCGCTCCTGGATGAGCTGCTTGAGCAGGTCGGTTCTCCGGTTTTTCTCCACGGAAACCAGGCCGTGGGAGATGGTGGGGGCGGGCAGGGTGTGCTGGATCTGTACCGTTGCCGGGTTGTTCAGGATCTTTTCCGCCAGGGTGCGGATCTCGTTGGGCATGGTGGCGGAAAAGACCATGGACTGCCGTTTTGCGGGCAGTTTGCCGATGATGCGCCGGATGTCGGGAAGAAATCCCTTGTCAAACATGTGGTCGGCTTCATCCAGAACCAGCATCTCAATGGTGTCCAGGCGAAGGGCCTTGTCATTGACCACCAGGTCGAGAAGACGTCCCGGGCAGGCAACAATGATCTCTGCTCCGGCCCGGATTGCCTTGACCTGGGGCTGTTTGCCAACGCCGCCGAAGATCACCACGCTTTTCAGGCCCGTGGCAATGGCCATGGTTTCGATGTTGTCGTGGATCTGTTCGGCCAGCTCCCGGGTCGGTGCCACGATCAGGGTCCGGGCTCGTTTTTTCGGACCTTCGAGCATCTTCTGGAGCAGGGGAAGGACAAATGCCGCCGTCTTGCCCGTGCCGGTCTGGGCCAGTCCGAGAAGGTCACGGCCTTCAAGGAGAGGCGGAATGGCCTTCTCCTGGATAGGGGTGGGGGTGGTATAACCGCAGGCGGCAATGCCTTTGTTGATCTTGGAATGGAACTTGAATTCGTTAAAATCCATTAAAACTCCTTGTGTATATGTCATCGGCCAGGGGCTTTCCCGGCCTGTAAATTCAGGGATTTTTTGTTGTTGAAGTGGTGCCACTGTTTTTCAAAGCAGATCACCCGAGGGCTGACAAGCCCCGGCAATAAGGTTTTTGAAAAAAACGCATCCCTTTTTTCGTTAAGTAATCAGCATAAGATTCGTCAGAAACAGGCGGCAACAAGCACAGCGCCGTCTAAGAGGAAGGCCTGGGGGAAACGCTCCCGGCAGGATATGCACATGTATTACTTGAGCATCAGAGAAGTATTATACACGGTTTTTCGGCAATTGCAAGCAATTAAACCCGGCCATTCTATTATTAATGCCGTCGGCCGTCTGGGTCAGCTCCCGGAGCCGTTGAAAAATCGTGCGCTCCCACTTGGGGTCCAGGCCGTCCACGGAGGGGGTGTTCCGGCTTGTGATGCCGTCCACGGCACCGGCCCTGGTGATGGCAAAGAGCAGGTCTTCAAGCTGCCGGGGTTCCGGCAGGAGGGGGATGCCGGCCATTATTGAGAGCAGGGCGGCCGTGGCATACCCGCCCCAGTTGCTCACCCCGGCGCAAATGGAGAAATCTGCCGGGGTTATGCAGCTGAAAGGGCTTTGGTTTCCCCGAAACGAGTCCACAGCCGCCGAAACCCCGCCAAGTCCCAGTTCGTTGCCGCCGTCTCCCATGCCCACCGTGACGACGCCCCTGGCGCGGGCATCGAGAAAAAGGTCGTCCAGGGGAACAATCCAGGAGAAGAGATCATATCCCCCGGAATTGTAAAAGCATCCGTTGCGGGCCCGGCCAGGCCGTTCCACGGCGATGAAATGGGTGGTGTCACGGGGAAGGAGAGTTCGGGCAAAGAGCCTGGTTGTGTTGTCCAGCTCAAGGAGATTGGCGGTGCATCCCACGGCATCCAGGCCCTGGCGAAAAATATTGCCATCCCTTCGGTCAATGAGCAAGGTGACCTTTTTTCCCATTCCCATCAATGCCAGGGCCATGACAATGGCCCCCGGGGGACCGTCGGTTTCAATGGCGTTGGCAGCGGGGATGTAAAAACCAGTGGTTATGATGATGTGCTCTCCCGTTGCCAGGGAGGCCGCAGCAGGCAAAAGTTCTTTTTTCACCGCCCAGCTTGAGAGGCCCCTCCCGCCGGGATCCTGCTGGATCAACGCCTCCATGTGACCGGCTCTTTTTTCGACGTTCAACGGCTCTTCTGTTATGATGGCCTTGGCGTTATTGAATGTCATTAGTTTTTTGACCCTGCTGGGGGTGTTTCGGGGTGATGATCAGGGGCGGCTGGTTGCTTCGGTTCCGGATCCAGTTGATGGTCCCGATGATTGCCGGTCTGCGGATGAGTTTCTGCTCCAGCCGGTACTTTCCGGGAAAATTTGTCATCATCGTTCCAATGAGAATGGTCAGGATTCCCTGGCCGGGCATAAAGAGCATTCCAATACCGGCCAGGATGAACAGGCCCCCTATAAGGTTTTTGCCCATGGCCAGACATTTTTTCAGGTTTGGATGGGGGGATTGGGAATGAACGGGCAACCGTTTCTTGTGCTGGAAATAATCCTCGGGAATCCGGGCGATCAGCCAGGGAATGATCAAAAGGCTGGTGAAAAAGGTCAATGTCGAAATCAGACCCAGCCATCCGATGAGGCTTCTGTTGTCTGCTATCAGTTCCATGAGCATGAAGGGTCTCCAGACCAGGTCTCCTTGGGCCTAAGGATTGATGTCCTCGACTTGGAAAAGGAACGCCTGCTTTTTCCGGTCCTTGAAATAGTGGGCAAGGGTCTGGTGAATCACTTCAAAGGCGATCTTGTCCCAGGGGATTTCTGCTTCGTCCATGAGGCATACCTCGGAACTTTCCCGGGTAGGACCGAAATCATCGGATAGAAGGGCTGCCCTGAACATGAAGTAGACCTGGTTTACAAAGGCGATGTTAAACAGCCTGTAAGGGGCAATGATCCGGACCCCGGCACCGGTCTCCTCCATGGTTTCCCGGGCTGCCCCGTCCTGAACCGATTCCCCGTTTTCAAGGTAGCCGGCAGGCAGGGTCCACAGGCCCCTTCTCGGCTCAATGTCTCTTCGGCACATCAACACCTTTTTGTCCAGCTCCGGAATACACCCCACCACCATTTTGGGATTGGCGTAGTGAACCTGTCCGCACCCGGTGCACACAGAGCGCACATTATCATCATCCGGAGGTGTTTTTGCCTGGCAGGGAGCGCCGCAGGCAGTACAAAATTTGATATCCATGAATCGGTGTCCTTTTCTTCAATTTCAGGGCTTATGTTGTTTTTCGGAATCCGGCCTGGGCCCAAAAACTGTCTGGCCCGTCACTCTTTTTACGGTGCCGGAAAAGGTCTGTATTATGGCTGAAATTATACAGGCCGTCAAGTCTCGAAGAAAAGGTGAGGGGTCAGGCCTGCGTTATTGTCATTATCTTCCCTATCCAGTATAATCCCGAAAACGCCGTAGATAATGACAATAAAGCAGGCCTGACCCCCGTTGTCTTATCACCGGTCCGCCAGGGGAAGATAGACATGAAAAACGCTCCCTTTCCCCTTCTCGCTGTTAACGGTCCCGCCTCCTTTATGCGCCTGGAGCAGGCCGAGAACCACAGGCAGTCCCATACCGCGACCGGTGAACTTGTCCGAATAGAATGGATCGAAGAGCTTTTCCATGTTGATTGCCTCTATGCCGCAACCGTTATCCTGCACCGTAATGCAGGCATACTTTTTCCTGTCGGGGTACCAGTCAAAGGGAAAACGGAACGTCTCGGATATGGCATCACCGGGAACCGTTTCAATGGATATTTCTATGGCAATGGACTCCCCCTCCATGGCTTCCCAGGCGTTGGTGACAAGATTGACGACGATCTGCTGTATTTGCCGGG
Source organism: Desulfobacteraceae bacterium (assembly GCA_046496975.1). Taxonomy (GTDB): domain Bacteria; phylum Desulfobacterota; class Desulfobacteria; order Desulfobacterales; family Desulfobacteraceae; genus DATFJZ01. The sequence continues at coordinate 13,375 of JAWOGI010000112.1, forward strand.
CATTGGCATGGACACGAATCGGATGTGCCGGAGATTGTTTTGACAGACGGGCACCTTCGGGTTTGGCATGCTGGAGCAGCTGCAGTTCACGGTCACAGATTTCAACAAGATCAATCATCTCTTTTTCTGCTGCTTCCTGACCGAGATATCTAAGCATCATGCCCCCCGTATCAGAAGCTTTGAAGGCGCCCTGCATGGCCGAGCGCAGAAATTGGGCTACCCCGCTGCCGACGGCCACATCACTGAAGGCCAGCTCAAGATTCCCCAACACCACGGCCAACTGATTGTTTAAATTATGGGCGATGGCACCGGCCATGCGATGAAGGCTTGCTGTTTTTTCAAGTTTGCTTTGCTTTGCCTGAAGCGCCGCCTGCTCTTTTTCCAGCAGCTTTCGGTCAGTGATATCTGTGATCGCCACCAGAAGCTGTTCGCTGCCCCGGCCTTTTGCGGTGTCCGGAACGTTATTGATAACAGCGCTCAGGGTGACATGCCGCAGGGAGTTCCTTGACGGGCCAATACGCATTTCCAGCTGCTTGTTACCGGGGTTTTTAAAAAACGTTTTCCAGCGGGCACGAAAGATGACCTGATCATCGTCATGGAGATAGTCCATAAAAACGGTGCCGTGGAGCTGAACGGTTTCTTGCCCGAGCATACCAGCAAACACAGTATTGGCCTCAACAATAATACCGGCATAATCAAGCACAACGTAGCCAACCGGGGCATTGTGGTAGAGCTGCAGATACCTTGCCCTGCTCTTTTCCAGCGCTTCCTGGGCCTGACGCAGTTCTTCGTTCTGCAGTTCCAGTTCTATCTGGTGGACCTGTAATTCATGGACAATTTCCCGCTGCTCGTCGGATAAAGACTGGCTGTCACTCCCGTTTTCAGGGGTTAAAAGTCTTTCCGCCTTGTCACGGAGATCCTGCTGGCGACTCTTTTTCATCGTCATTGGACACTCCCCATTATAGTGTTGTAAAAGAGGCCGAAACACCTTGCCACTCACCGTCAATTCTTCTCCCCGGTCTGCAAAGCGTGCTTATCGGTAATGTCTGTAATGGTTGCATATACCTGGTATGGAGTTTTTTCGCCTTCATGGAACTGGGGTATGGAGTTGACAAGTATCCAGCGCCGTTTGTCAAATGATGGGGTGCTCACCCCCATGATAAAACCGGTGACCGCTTTTCCTGTGCGCAGGGAAATCATGGCGGGATGCTCTTCGCCGGGCAGTGGGGTTCCATCTTCCCTAATCGTCTTCCACCGGGGATCAAGTGAGGTGAGTCCCTGCATCTGCTCCAACGTCAGCCCCAGAATTTTCTGGGCCGCAGGATTCGCCGAGGTGATTTTACCGTCACAGTCCTGATACACCACGCCCTGTGCCATGGTTTCAAACAGCAGACGATAGCGCTGCTCGCTTTCTTTTAGTTCCTTTTGTACGGCAATGCGCGTGGTTATATCCTCAAAACTGACGCCAAGACGTCTTTCTGGCAGGGGAAAAGCCTGAAGGCGGTAACTGCCTTCAACACGCTCGTCCCTGTACTGCACCTCCTCCATATACCTGCCTTGCCCACTGTCCATGACCGCATCAAAGAGTTTTCTGATACCCTGCTGTTCCGCCCTGGGCCAGAGTTCACTGAAACGCCGTCCTTTGTACTCTTGGGTGGAAATCCCTGTTAATCTCTGGGCTTCAGGATTGGCACTTTCCAAAACAAGGTCGCCATCATCGCTGACACTGTAAATAAAAAGCCCGGCCGGCATGTACTGGGTGATGTCCATGGTTGTCTGGCGGCTGCTGACAAGTCGCTGCCTGGTATGCAGTACTTCAGTGATATCGACAAAGGTCAGCACCACTCCGGAATAGGTTTTTGGACCAATAACATAGGGAAGGATACGGGCGAGGTAAAACTGATCTTCTTTTGTTTCCACCTGCTTTTCGATGCGCTGGTTGGTGTCAATGACCTCCCTGATCAGTTCCATGGGATTAACATCGATCAGGCTGTGGGCAATGTGATCAATGGGCCGTCCGATATCTTTTTCCAGGATACGGAAAATTTGGCTTATTTCAGGGGAAAAACGCCGAACCTCCAGATCCTCATCGAGGAGCAGGATACCTATCCGTGAGCTGGTCAATAGATTATCCACATCGTTGTTGAGTTCGGTAAGTTCGGTGATTTTATTCTGATGCTCGGCATTGACGGTATACAACTCCTCATTGGTGGACTGAAGCTCTTCGTTGGTGCTCTGCAGCTCTTCATTGCTGGCGAGCAGCTCCTCGTTGGTGGCCTGCAGCTCCTCATTGGACGTCTCCAGCTCTTCGATGGTGGCCTGGAGATTTTCCCGGGCAAACTGCAGCTCCTGTTCCAGATCATCGATGTGCTGTCTGGCCTGGTCTCCGACATCGATGTCGACACTGGTTCCCCTTGCCACATGGGGCTGCTGATCGCTTTCTTCTATAAATACGCTGACAAGGGGTTCAAAGCCTTTCATGTCCGGCAGTCGAACCACACGGATGCGTATGAAACGATCTTCGCCACGGCTTTCAATTCGCATATTGGAATAACTGACATCATCACCGGTACGAAACACCTTCTGGATGCCGGTGGAAAGGGGCATGGCGAGTTCCTTCCTTGCCAGCTTGGTGATGTTGTAATCGGTGGGTCCGGCAGGAAGCTTGAAGTAATCCTCAGTGTCGCCAACAATGTGGACAATCTCCATATTTTCGTTGACAATGATGGACAGGGGCAGATAGTAGCGGCTGGCAAGCTCAATGAACTGGCGGGAGATCCGGTTGGATTCATGATCGCCATGGCGGCGGTCACGGCTGCGCCCAACAAAGCTGACAGGCGAATCATGCGTCTCCTGCCGTGTTTGCGGTCTGATATCACGGCCCAGAGCAGATACTTTGCCCTTTGACCTGTATATCTTGTATTTTTGATGCAGCGCCTGGAAACAATCATCCATATCGCCTGTTGTTTCACTGGTGCCCAGAAAAAGAAGGCCTTCGGCGTTCAACGAAAAGTTGAACATTTCAAAGGCTCTTTTCTGGAGCACGGGCTGCAGGTAGATGAGCAAATTGCGGCAGGAAACCAGATCAATATTGGTAAACGGCGGATCCTTGATCAGGTTGTGCTGGGCAAAAACCACCATTTCCCGAACATTCCTGGCCACCTGCAGCTTTTCCTCCGTGCGGTAGAAATATTTGGAAACATGATTGGGTGTCAGGTCACCGACAACGGACTCGGGATATACCCCGGTACTGGCCTTGGTCAGCGCATCCTTGTCTATGTCCGTGGCAAAGATTTTGATATCCCGGCTGATGCCCAATTGTGCCATCACCTCCCTGGTGATGATGGCCAGACTATAGGCCTCCTCGCCGGTGGAACAGCCGGCCACCCAGAACCGCACCTCTCTGTTGTGGATCCCCTGGAGCAGGCCCGGCAGCCAATTGTCCTGGAGTTCTTCCATGGCTTTGGGGTCCCGGAAAAAACTCGTCACCCCGATGAGCAGTTCACGATACAAAGCCATGGCTTCCCCGGAACTGCCCTGGAGATAGCGGACATAGTCCTCGAAATCACGGATCTGATTGACCGACATGCGTCTTTCGATGCGGCGGGTGATTGTGCTTGGCTTGTAATGGGTGAAGTCCACCCTGGTTTTGTCTCGAAGTTCGGCAAACAGCCGGGTTAACGCATCACTGTCGTTGAGCAGGGAATCCACCTGTTTTTTACCGGAAACATAGGGGTGGGAGACATAGGCCAGAAGCTGCCGGGGCATATTGTCAGGCGACAGGTTGAAATCGGCAACACCCGTTGAACTGGCCGCTCGCGGCATACCGTCAAACTTGGCGCTCTCCTCATCCTGCACCATGACCATGCCGCCGAATTCCTTTATCGCCCTGACGCCTCGAGTACCATCACTGCCGGTACCGGAGAGTATAACGGCAATGGCCTTTTCCGCCTGATCCTCGGCAAGTGAGCGGAGAAAGATATCGATGGGCAGGTTGATTCCCTGGACATTAATCTTGTCATTGAGAAGCAGCTTGCCGTGAAAAATGGTGAGATTTTTTTTGGGCGGGATAAGATAGACGTTGTTGGCACGAGCCTCCATGCCGTCCTCGGCCCGGTGCACCTGCATTCTGGTCTTTTTGGACAATAGTTCAACCATCAAGCTTTTGTAGTCCGGGGAGAGATGCTGGACCACGATAAAGGCCAAATTGGTTTTCTCGGGCATCTGTTTAAAAAACATCTCGATGGCCTCCAGCCCTCCGGCGGAGGCTCCGATACCGACATAGTGGCTGGGAGAACTATCAATGCCGCTCTGTGCTGTTTTTGCTGCTGTGACCATATTACAACCCCTGGAAAAATCTTATCCGGATCGGCTGCCGGGATTACACGACTTTCATATAAAAAATAAGCCTCTGTCAAATACAGAAATAGTATAGGCCACTGGTTTTTGTCAAGAAATATATGGAATGACCGGCATGGCCGGTCCATGGTCATCCAACCGGCCGCAGGGACGTTTCGGCCGCATTGTAAACACCTTGACCATCGATGAGAAAACCATAACGGAAAAGCTATTACCCGGGCAGGTCCAGCAGGGCCTTGATGTCCTCCATCTTCTCCTTTACCCCGATGTAGCCCTCTTCGATGGCCAGGCTTACCTGGTCGAAATCCATCATCTTCAGTGCTCCCAGGCGGGGCTGGACCAGCACGTCCGGCGGCTCCACGGCCAGGTTGATGCGGGTGATACGCTCCTGCATGATATTGATGGACGTCATTACCGTGTCAAGGATGTCCGGAATGTCCGACTCTCTGCCCAACAGTTCGTTGACCTTGTGCTTGACATTGGATTCTGCCGTGGCGTAATAGTCGTTCAGCTTGACCAGCAGTTCGTTTTTGTATTTTGGGGCTTTTTCCTCGTTTTTTGTTGTTTCCATGCCGGTATTGCGCATGCGGCGGGAGATGATGCCGCTGTTCAGGTCCACGGCGATGACCACGTCGGCTTCCGTGGCCCTGGCCACCCCCACAGGCACAGGGTCAACCACCCCGCCGTCCACCAGCCAGCGCTCCTTGAGCCGGGCCGGGGCAAAAAGTCCCGGGGTGCTCATGGTGGCACGCAGGGCGGGAAGCAAACTGCCGGATTTCAAAACCACCCTTTCCCCGCGTTTCAGGTCCGTGGCCATCATCATCAAGGGGATGTTCAGCTGGGAAAAACGCTCGACGCTGGTGTGCATGGAAAAGAGTTCGGTGACTTTTTTCGTGCCGTCCAGCAGACCGGATCTCGGGAAAACCACATCAAAATAGGTGAAGACCTTTTTGCCGTCCATGCTCAAAACAAACTGCTTGAGGCTTTCCAGGCTGCCGCTGGCGTAGATGGCCCCCACGTAGGAGCCGACACTGCATCCCGAGATGAAGTCGATGGGAATGTTCTCCTCTTCCAGCGCTTCAATGGCGCCAATGTGAGCCCAGCCCCGGGACGAGCCGCTGCCCAGTACCAGGGCGACGGTTTTGCGGTTCGGCGGTGATGCCGTTTCTGGTTTCCTGCCATCGGTGTCGTTCATATGAAAAAAAGTTCCTTTTCCTCTGGTTTTTGCTGGATTTTAATGGATTAGGTGTCCCCTGAACGGATTTCTACTTTCCCATCGGTGGCGCTATCCCGTACTTTCGGTAGATGTCGGCAACCCTGCCGGACGCTGTCATGGAGAGGAGCACCCGGTTGAGTCGAGGGTATATCCCGGCACGGGGCGATCGTTTGGACAGACCGTAGTAGTTCCCCAGTATCTGACTGTGCCTGTACGCTGCATAGGCATGGTCGCCGATATGGGCTTTTGCCAGGGCCCTTTCAAGGGAGGTTTTATCCAGCACGGCCATGGTGTCGAATCTATCTGCCTTAAACATTTTCACCATGTTGGCATCATCGATGCTCTTCTCCTTTTGAAGGGCCGTGTCTTCATCAAAACGGGTAAAATAGGCCGTTTCCCGCTTAACCCCTATGGTCAGGCCCTTTAGGTCTTCATAGGCTTTGATCCGGTTCTCCTCGCCCCTGTTTACAAGAAACAGGATATCTTTCTGCTGATATCCGATGGGTCCCAGGTAATGTACAAAGGATTCTCTTTTTTCGTTTCTCAGGGTCCTTGGCACAATATCGACCTTGCCGTCTTTCAAGGCGTTCAGACTCCTGGCAAAGGGGGCAATTCTCCATTGAACAATAAACCCGATTTTTTGGGCAGCCTCCTCGATGATCTCTTTTAACGGGCCTGACAGGTTTTTGCCTTGGATGACCATTTCAGGCGGTCTTTGGCGAAAATCCCCGTGCAGCACCTGTTCGTCGGCCTGTAGAGAAAAGGAGAGCGGCAGGGTGAAAAAAACGAGGGTCAGGGTGAAAAAAAAGAAGGTCAGGATCAACGACCACCGCCAAAGCCGCCGGCTTCTCCTTGTGGCCCAGGGCCGGAAGGACCGATCCGTGTTTTCATTTCTGCGGTTGTCACCGGGGGGGAAGCTCCCGGCTTGAAAACCGCCGATCATGCCGATGCTTTTCATCGTTCGCTCCAGCTGGGTAATCGGTTTGTGGCCGGATTGGAAAGCAGGGAATCCTGGTTGATGGCAATCTGCTATGGCTGTTTTGCCTGAAATTCCTTCAACCGGGTACATTCAATCAACCGGTCCAGCGTTTTCAAGGTAAAAACCTTGCCCCTTGTAGCAATAATCATTTTTTTCATATCTTCTCTACGCACCCCGAAACCACGCCCTCCGATACATGCGATCACTTGATATTTCGGATCGTCTGCACGCCGGCCGGCAAGGCTCAATTCTCCAAGATGCTGAATACGTGTCACTTTATCACGTGCTGTGCCATCATCTTCAGTAATTTTGGCTTCTATGATGATCTGCGGATTAAACTCACTGGGAACAATAAAATCCGGAGACTGATCAAATCCCTCAATCCTTTCCGCCCGCTTGGTTTTCCGAAAACTGATAGCAGATCTGGTGAGAACTTCTTCGATGGCAGATTCCAGACTGTCACCAATGATATCACTCACAGAATCACGATGTCCGGCAAAAGGCCTTCCAAGAAGCCGCTCATACAGCAGCATGGCATACGGCGCACCTATTCTGGAAAGATTTTTGATGCTTGCAATTCCTTGTCTGGTATCAGCTTTGTCCAGACGGTGCAATAGCGCTGTCCCTATTTTTGGTGCTCCTTCTGATAACAATTTACATGCGGTATGAATCATCGCCTTAACCCGTTCCCCAACGACTCCATTGGTATTGAGAGCTGTTTCAGGGGATATACGAATTTTCCGGTCAAGGGACCGCACAAATCCCTGTGTGACGGAAATGCCTGTGCTCTGTGTTGTAACATATCCCCATTCAGGCGGAGTAAACCCCAGCATGGCCCGCAGGACCACAAGAGAGATTGGTTCGGAAACCGTTACAGGGAAAATTTTTTCAGGGTCCAGCCGGGAAAATCCATTGGTTACTGCCTTCAATACTTCATATCCACGTTCAAAAACAGGGTATTCAACAAACCCTTCACCCTTGGGCATAACAAGAAACTCTGATTCAAGACATGAAAACACACTGTCAATATAGCTGTCAATGTCTTTGAGGAGCTCTTCTGTAACTGCTTCAAAAGGGAATTTCTGCATCTTCGGTTTCATAGCTCTCCAGCGGTTCATTAATGGCAAATAAAGTTTTATCAGTGTTTGTCATCGCCTTGTCGTTTTCTATAAACTGTTCTATTTCTACCAGACGTCCGAACTGCAGAAGCCAGGTGGCAACTTTAGCTATTCGTGATAAGACCGGTTTGTCTTTTTGCCACTGGGAGCGCAAAGACCAGATGGCCAGGCGAATCAGGTGGCCGAAAATAATGCACCGGATATCCCCCGGAGTTGGTTTGACATTCCCTTTTTTAAGGCAGGCGATATCTGCATTCACAATTTCTGCAACCGCCTGTGGTGAATCAGCCAGCCATTTCCGCTTCATGGTACCGGTTGAACGGCAGACAAATACGGTATCTATGATAGATGATCCTGTGCCGTTTATATGAATGGAACCTCCCATTTCCCCGGGACAGGGAAGTGATGCCGAACAGACCAGATCGGCATCCAGAATTGCCACTGCCACAGGATAATAGGCCTCCAGTTTGTTATGGTGATATGTGAAAACGAACGGGGATCCTTTTTTCAATGCCTTTGACATGCGCTGGAATACCGTTGAAAGCCCATTGGTAAAATGATTCAAATCACGGCCCATATCAACGTTTCCGGTCAACTCATGTGTATTTCTGGTTGAGGGGGCATTAAATGCGGAAGATGTCTGCCCCACCAGTTTTTTCAACCAGACATAACAAAAATCCATGAGTTCGGCATACTGGACATTGCCAAAATAAGGCGGATCTGTAAAAACCGCATCCAATGAATTATCCGGCAGATCTGCACCTGCAGCATCACGGCATGAAATGTCAACTTTCCGGATATTGCTGGACCCCGTTCCGTTAAACCGGTCTCCGATCCATTCTTCAGTAATGGGAATAATTTTTTTCTTTCGTGCCACAACCTGTACTTCAAATGGCTGGTCACAATATGTTTTGGCTTTTTTGAACTTTTCAATGATATTGGCCCAGCCGCCACTGCCAACACAGGTATAACGGCCAGGTTCCATAATACCGAGAAAATTGGATTCGCATTGTACCAACCCCACAGGGAACCCGTGAATGGAAAAAATATCAAGGGATTTCAACGCTTTTGTGTCATATCGACACAGCATGTTCTGGTACCGGAGCAGATCTGAAAGATTGGTACTTAGGGCATTGCGTACCCGTTCATTATGAACCCGGGAAATCATTTGTGCGGAAAGCTCCAGCCCCAGAAGCTGCCTTGTATTGAACATTTCCTGGTAATATTGATACCCCCACCGGTGAAGCCGGCTGCTCTCATCCCCGCTGCGTATTTTATCATCCGGAACAAACCGAGACGCGACAGCTGCCCACATCTTCTCCGCTTCTTTTGTCTTTTGAATATCTTCGGCATCCGGTTTTTTGAAAAAACGGCCGGTATGAGATGACTTGCAGCTTTTGCAATAGTATTCCATGGCAAACAGATGATGACGGGGAGGTCCGTTTTCGGGGTCCGGGAACCTGTTCTCGGTTCCGCAAGAAGGGCATTTACATTGCCTTCTTTTGGCAGGTCCGTCATACATCAGGCCCGTATGACAATGTGCACATGATCCCGGATTTTTACGATTGTCGGTTTCTGTCAATTCACCGCAAACCGGACAGATAAACACATTTTTGGGATGTCTGGTATCCGTTGCAATCACATATTTTTGAAACAGATCAATTGTTTCCCCACACGATTTGCATGTAATATTTTTTATCCAAAGAAAATATTTAACATGGGCTTTTTCTGATCCACATAAAACACACCGTGTGCGGTACAGATGGCCTATCTTCGCCTCAAGTGAAGCCCGCAGGTCAGCGGCGGCTCTTGCATAGGCTGCAAGGTCAAGATGTTCGATTTCCTGCTTTACTATCCAATAGGCCATGGGATTGATATCAAATCCGGTAATGTCACAGCCGGTTCTATTGGCTTCAAGTACCGGCGTGCCGCCTCCCATAAAGGGGTCAGCAACATGAAGACCTGAAAAATCGTTGGATTCATAAAAGGTGTCTCGCAGTGGTTTGCTGTCCAGAAATTCAGACAGTAAAAGCCCCCTGAACAGGGTACCAGGACGTCTGGCAAACCATTTGTGAACAGCGATAACAGGGCGGTAGTTCTGCTGAATCTGTTTTTCACGAAGCGCCAAATCTGAAATAAAAGCAATGTCAAAATTGTTTTCTATCATAAAAAGTCTTTCACCGCTGCCATCCGCTGAACCGATGTGGGCAAGAATTCATCTGAATTTTCGTTTTTTTCCATATATTTGCCAAAAGGGGAGGCCTCTTTCCATTCTTAATATTTGTTATCGTATGCTGTACTATATAGCACAATCGGTCTGTTTTGTATACTTTAAACGGCCATCATCAAGCAGCCCTCCGAAGATTCCTCGAAGGGCTTGGTCATAACATCGGCCACTTGTCACATTCGGCGGGCCAACGGGGTCAGGCTTTTGTTATTGACGTTATCGGACAGAAAAGCACAGTCAAACCATAAAGCACACGATAATGTTAATAACGAAAGCCTGACCCCACCCCAGGGTGGCCGATGTTATGACCAAGCCATCCTCGAACGTATACCACTTGTCTATAGCGGTGACCGGGATTGCCCATGAGATGCGCCAGGGTGCCGAGTCCATTCCTGAATGCCACCATAGAGGCTAACCGGGACGGCAAGGCGGTAAACGGCACCCGGGAAATTGAGGGTTCCACTGTTACGCGAGTTTTCCATGGAGGATTTCCACAACGGGGAGTTCCCAGAGGTCTGTTCCGGTCCGTGGAAGGGTGTTGCCGCTGTTTTCCCGCCGTTCCCGCCGGATGATGCCGCACACCTTTGCATTGACGATGGTGTGGAGGCGGTTGCGCCACCGGGCGGCTGCTTTTTGTGACAGGGAGGCCACGGTGTGGCCGGCCCGGTTGCAGATGAAAACCCTGTGGTTTTCCCGGACCAGGCTTACCTTGTCTCCGGTTTCCAGGGCTGCCAGATGGCCGTGGATTTGGTGGCCAGGGGGAAAGCGGCCGGGAAAGTCGAGGAACAGATCTGCCATGCCAAGGATGGAAATGGTCATGTTGTGGGAAAAGCCCTTTAGTTCTGGGCCTTCGGTGTTGGGCACACTCTTTTGGCGGTGGACAAAGGGGCTCTTCTCCAGAAAGGAAATGTGGGGATTGGCACAATTGTCAACGGCGCAGACAAAGAGGTGCTTTTCTGCCCGGGTCATGCCCACGTAGAAGAGCCGCCGCTCCTCTTCCATCTGTTGGTGCTGCCATCCCCCGTCAAGGATGAAAATTGCTGAAAACTCCATGCCCTTGACGCTGTGGACCGTTCCCAGGAAGACTCCGCTTCCTGTTTTGTGCTCCCGCCTCTCCTCCAGCAGGGTCTCGAGGGCGAACTGCTTGGCCCGGGCCGCCGAGATGGCCATGTCCGGGTTGATCCGGCACCAGGCTTCAAGGAGCTGTTCTACCAGGGCGGTCCAGCTGTTTTTTCGGGGAAACCGCTCCATCACCAGCCGTTTGAGCTTTCCGGGGGTGATGCTTTCGGTTCCCAGGGAATCCAGGCACTGGATCAAGACCTGTATCTCCCTGATTTTGAACATGGGAAATCCGGCACTGCTTTTCATGGCGTAGCAGAACTCGATATTCTCCCTGGCCAGGGCCATTCTAACGGCAACCAGGGGAGGAAAAGCGATCCCCTGGCGGGCCACAACGGCAATCCTGCCAGGGGGAATGCCATTATCCCCGGCCAGCAGCCGCCCGATGGTTTGGGCAGTAAAGAGCGCCTGGGAGGCGATGCTTTGGCAGTGGACCACCTGGACAAGTTCTGCCTGGCTGATTTTACCCGCCTCTTTTGCCTGGGCTGCTCGCCCGGTGTTGATGCGGCAGGGCTGGCCGGTTTTCATGCGGTCCCTGTTTTGTGCGATGAAGGCGGTGGATGCCTGGATGATGGGGTGGGACGACCGGTAATTTTCCACCAGGTAGAAGGTGGATGCCTTGTAATCCTGTTGAAACTGCCGGATAAAGGCCACACTGGCCCTGCGAAACCCGTAGATGCTCTGGTCGTCATCCCCCACGGCCATGATGGCAATCTTCGTTTCGGCGTTGCCGGCAAGCCGGCCGGTGAGGGCCGAGATGAAATCGTACTGCTGCTGGTCAATGTCCTGGTACTCGTCCACGAGCACATACCGGAACCCTGCCAGGTGGTGATCTCTTGCCTCGGCGGGGTCGGTGCCGGCAAGGGCTTTTTCCCCGGAGAGGATCGCCGTGGCCTCGTCGATGACGGCATTGAAATCCATGGTTTTATCACCGCCGCTTTGGAAACCTTCCACAAAGGAGCGGCCGGCAAGGCGCATGGCAAATCCGTGGTAGGTCATGGCGGTGACGTGGTTTCCCCTGGGGCCGGCAAGTTTCCGGATGCGCTTTTTCAGCTCCACCATGGCCTGGTGGTTGAAACAGAGGACCAGGATCGCCCGGGGATCAACGGACTTTGCCCGGATCAGCCAGGCGCAGCGGTGGACAATGGTCTTTGTCTTGCCCGACCCGGGGCCGGCGAGCACCAGCAGGTTCTCTGCCGTGTCCGCCGCCACAATGCTCTCCTGGATGCTGTTTCCAAGGGACTGGACGATTTTTTTATACGCCTCTGCGGTCATGGCGGTCTGGATGATCTCTTCTTCCCCGGGAAAGTGGCGGCGGATAAACCGGTCATGGGAGGAGGAGAAATAGTCACTGACAAAATGAAGCGCGGTTTTTATCTTTTCCAGCCCCAGGCGGGCAAACCGCTCCATGACATGGACCTGGACATTCTTCTGGTCGTAGTGGTGGGAGAGGGGCTGGTAGTCCCCCTTGGTATACCGGCGTTTGGCGCTCTGGGGCGCCATGGTGATGGTCATGGCCTGGCGGAACACCCCGAGACCGTTCTGCAGGGTGATCACCTTCACGTCGTGGAGGTAGAGCAGGGTTCTTTCCACCAGGGCCCTGTGCTCCCCCTTGAACCCCGAGAGAAAAAGGTCGCCTCCCATGGCCTGGATGATGTCGGTGAGGAAAAATTCCGCCAGCACCTCGGCCTGGCCGG